>JANMHY010000146.1:0-4853 GCA_031375525.1 Burkholderiales bacterium | reverse complement strand
GAACCCGAAACCTACGCGCTGATGCTGGCCGGCTTGGCGATGATGGTGCCGCTGTCGCGCCGCCGCCGCCGCGACCCGCTGGCCTGAACCGGCGCTGCTGCCTTCGAATCGCCCCGCTGCCGCGGGGCGATTGGCTTGGCGCGGCAACTTACCCAACCAGGAAGCTGGCCAGACCCAGCGCAGCCACTGCCAGCGCGGTGCCGCAAACCAACCGGGCCAGCGCCCACGACTGCCGATCGACGGCGTCGAGTGCGGCATCGGGCCCTGCCGCATCGGTGTCCTCGTCGAGCCAGGCCGCGGTGGTCAGGTCGTGGTAGCGCTGCAACGGATGCGGTTCGGGCTCCGCGCTGCGTTGCGGCACGGCGCGCCACGCCACCGTCGGCGGCAGCCAGGCCTCTTGCGGCCATTGAAAGCTCGGCCGCGTTTCCTGGAAATCGAGTTCGGCGACGCCTGCGCCTTGGTGAACAAACAATGCAGCCATGGTGGCGGTTCCTCATCAAAGCCCCGGAACGGGTTGTTCCGGAGTCCATGAGGTCATTGCAGCGCTCGGCGCTTCCCATTGCGACGCAGTGACAGCGGGTGCGGGCGGGATCCCACAGACGATCCGCAGACGATAAGGGCCCCAACAAATGCGACCGCGCGGCCCGAAGGCTGCGCGGTCGATGGCCGGGCCAGCCGTTCAGGCGCGCTTGCCGCCCTGGCCGGCGGCACCGGGCTGGCCCTGCCCATAGGGCGAGTTGTTCGGCGGCACGAACTTGGCGTTGAAGATCGGAAAGTCCGGAATGCGGCCGGCCAGCAAGCCGGCGAACGGCACGCCCTTGTGGTACTCGTCGATGAACTCGACCCAGTTGGTCTCTTTCAGGAAGTCGATGACATGCGGCTGGACGAGCGGCAGGTTGGGGTCGGGATTGATGTCCATGTAGTACGGCGAGCGCCAGTCCCAGATGCCCTTACGCTGCGGGTCGGGCAGCAGGATGTTCATCGCCAGGTCGTCCTTCACGGCTGGTTTGAAATCCCAGCGCACCGAGGTATCGATCCACGGCAGGTCGTTGGAGCCGTAGCGCTTGATGTCGGTCAGCAACTGGCTGAGCGCGCGCGCCGCCAGACGCACCGCGTTCGGCAATGCGCTCGGCGCTTGCAGCGTGATGGCGAAGCTGCCGATGTCGGTCAGCTCGTCGGGCGTGTCGAGACCGAAGCCGCCGCCGCTGCTGGTGTCGTACTGTTGCGCGGCCTCGATCGCGGCCTGGATCGCGTCGGCCACCGCCCGGCGCGCCGCCGAGCCTAGCGCGTTGGCGCGCAAGGCCAGCAGCAGCTCGCGGGCGACGGTGTCGATGCCGTCGGCGATGCCTTTCATGCGCGACAGCTGCACCGAGCTGCCCACCGTCGGGTGGTTGCCCTTGGCTTCGAGGAACCTTTGGTTGCCGAGCGCAAACAACCCGGCCAACTGGCGCGTGGTCTGCTGGCCGGGCCGGCCGAGCTGCCGGAAGACGTCCGGATAGGTCTCGCCGGCGGTGAAGAAGTTGTAGTTCATGTAGCCGGCGGCGTACTCGGCATACGGCGCCACCGTGTGCAGCAGCTCGGCCGACATGTTGAAGCAGTTGTTGAAGTGCAGCAGCGCCACGTTGGTCACGCCGCACTTCTGGGCGCGGCGCAGCGCATCGCCGGTGGCCCAGGAGGATAGGGGCATGTGGTTGACGGGCAGTACCGGCGACCCCGTCGGCAAAACGGGCGACCCCGTCGGCAGCACAGGCGAGCCGGTCGGCAGGATCGGCGAGTCCTCGTCGCTGATCGTCCAGGTGATCTTGCCGCCGACGGTGACGTTGCCCACCGTGAGCTGCGTGCGATCGATCTCCGGCAGGTAACCTGCCCCATGTCCTTCCAGCGACAGCACGATCGCCGCCTTGGGGTGGCAGGCGTGAGCGCGCTGCAGAAAGCCGGCCAGCGCCAGCGGCGACGACATGTCCTCTTTCCAGCTCGAGGTGATGCGCATGTTCCCCGGCTGGCCGGCCGGGATCTCGACGAGGTAGGTGTTTTCGCCCACGCGGTCGATCAGCGCCGAGACATGGATGCCCGCCCCGGCCACCTGCAGCAGGTTGCGCACCAGCGGGTGCTGCGTCAACGGCTGCTGCTGCGTGCCGGGGTAACTGCTCAGCGTCTTGTCGGTGCCGAAGGGCGCATATACGGCCAGCAGCACGCTGTCGGTGCCTGCCGCGGCGTCATCGCGCCCCTCGGGGACCAATCGGGGCAAGGAATGCTTCATGGCATCGTTCTCCGTTGCTTTGGGAACACCGCGGGCGAAGTGCCGCATTCATACGGTAGCCTCGGCGGCTTGCCAATCACACGCATTGCGCCGCGGCCGAAAGCCTGCTCGCGCAGACGATAGCCAGACGATGCGGGCCAACGATGACGCCGTCACCCCCTAACTCCAACCCCAAGCCGCGGCTGGCGGTGCTGGAAGGGCTGCTGGCGGCACACAAGGCCGGGCGCCTCGATGAGGTGCTGGCGCAGCACCCGCGTGCGGCCGGGCGGGCGTCGCGCACCTGGCTGAAGGCCGTGCTCGGCACGGCCGGGGATGCCCTGCCGGGCGAGCGCCACCTCGGCGCGGCCACGACGCTGCTGCTGCGCTGGGCCCTGACCCAGCTGCGGCCGGATCGGGCGCCGACGTTGGCCGGCATCGAGCGCGCGGCGTGGCTCGACCGCACGAGCTGGCGGCCGCTGCTGGCGCTGATGTCCCACTACGGTTTCGAGCCGGTGCCGCCGTTTCGTGACCGCTACCACGCACGCGCCGATGAGGCCGCTGCCGACGCGCTGTGCGGTTTGTGGTCTGTAGGGCCCAGCACCTTCTACCGCTACCTCGACAAAGGCGAACGCCTGCTCGCGCAAGTGCTGTCGCGCGCGCCGCAGGGCGTGCAGGCCACTGCCGTCAGGCGATTCGTCGAGCATGAGCTGGCCCCACAGACCCGCTTCGAAAGCGACGAGCAACGCGCGGCATGGCACCGGCAGCAGGCACAACGGGCCAGCGCCGCCGGTGACATGCCTTCGGCGCTCTGGCATTGCGCGGCCGCGCACGACGCCACAACATTCCTGCAACTGGTGAGGCGCGATCACGCCGCGCTGGCGATCGACCGCGAGACCGACGGCCTGTGCGCGCTGCTGGCCGTCGATGACAGCCTGACGGAGCGGCAACGTTTCGATCTCTGCCTGGCACGGGCCGCCCTGTGGCGGGCGCGCAATGCACCTCAGGCCGAAAGCCGGGAATACGAACAGGCGCTGCGCATCGCCACGGCACAAGACGATTCGCTGATGCTCGGCATCGTGTACGGCGCGCTCGGCAAATTCCACGAGCCGCGCGACGCCGATCGCGCCTTTGCCTGCTACGAGGAGAGCGCCGATTTCCTGCGCCGCGCCGGCCCGATGGACAGCCAGGCCGACGGCAGCGAAGTGACGACCGAATACGCGACGACCTTGGTCCGTCTGGCCTGGCTGCACGTGCTGCGCAACGACCCGCAGTCGCGCACCGTGCTCGACAGTGCGCAGAAGTTGCGCTCGCAACACGACGTGCAGCCCGACGTGGCGGCGATGCTCGAGCAAGCCTGGGGCGAGTATTGGCGACGCGCCGGTGATCTGCGCCGATCACTCGAGCACAAGCACCGCGCGCTCAACCTTTACGAGAGGATCGGCGACCAACGCTCCGTGCTGGCGACGTACAACAACCTGAGCCTCATCTACGGCCAACTCAAGGAGTTCGATCGTGCGATCGACTATGCGCGGCGGGTCGTGGACGCCAGCGCACGGGTCTCGGTCGAGCCCGAGATCCTGATCAGCGTGCACCTCAACCTCGGCGCCACGTTCTTCTGGCAAGCACGCTACGACGAGGCGATCAAACAGTATCAGGCGGCGCTCGACGGCAGCCGCGCGGCCGGGCTGGCCTTGCACACCTGGCGTGCGCACTACAACCTCGCCGAGGCCTACTACAAACGCTACCAGGCGACCCGTGACGCTGAAGACGAGCGCCTGGGCGACGCGCACTCCGCCGCCGCCTTGGCCAGCGACCAGGATGCAGAGCGCGCGCAGGCCACGCGCGGCCTCAAGGGCGAAGTGCTCGGCACCGACGCCAGCGCCAACCGCCTGCTGCCGCAGGAGTTGGCGGCGCATTTCGAAGAGACCACCGAGGTCCAGCGCCAACGCGCCGTGCTCGCCATCCCGATCGAGCCCGCGGCCCATGTGCGCGCCCACCTGGCGATCGCCCGCTCCTACCTGGCCATCGCCGCCAAGGAACGCGAGGCCGCGCTCGGGCTGATCCGCAAGCACGACCTGGGCAGTGTGTTCAACGCCGACTTCGAAGCCCTGCGCAGCACCTTCAACCGCGAGCTGACGCGAGAAGAGCAGCTTGCCGCGCAGTGGGACGAGCACGCTGCCGACCTGCTCGGCGACGAGCGGCGCGTTGCCGTGCTGGCCGAGGTGTTGCGTCACGGCTCGATCAACAAGAGCGCCTACGCCGAGGTCTGCGGGCTCGGCTTGGCCACCGCGTCGAAGCAGCTCGGCCTGCTCGCCGAGCGCGGCCTGCTCCTGCAAACAGGCAAGGGGCCGAGCACGCGATACGTACTACCCGCATCGTGACCAGTCGAGCGCAAATCCCGATGTCCGGCCAGCGCAATCCCTGACAAAGTAGGGCTTGCGCGATCGCATTCACCCAATGATGGAGACGACATGAACCTTCCCGACCCAACCACCCGCCGCCGCAAGTTTCTTAAGTCGGCCACCGCGGCCGCCGTCGGCAGCACCGCGCTGGCCGCACCTGCTCTGGAAGCGCAGGCTGGTCACGGCCGGCGTCTGCGCCAGAGCGGGTGCGG
>JANMHY010000122.1:0-3223 GCA_031375525.1 Burkholderiales bacterium | reverse complement strand
GTTGACCAACACGAAGAGCATGAAGAAGCCGGTCAGCAGCAGGCCCGGGATCACGCCGGCGATGAACAGCTTGCCGATCGAGTTTTCGGTGAGCGACCCATAGACGATCATGTTGATCGACGGCGGGATCAGGATGCCCAGCGTGCCGCCCGCGGCCAAGGTGCCCAGCGCCTGCGGCATCGGGTATTTGCGCTGGTGCAGCGAGGGCAGCGCCACGGTGCCGATGGTGGCCGCCGTGGCCACCGACGAGCCCGAGGTGGCGGCGAACAGCGCGCAGCAGGCGATGTTGGTGTGCAGCAGGCCGCCCGGCAGGCGCGACAGCCAGGCCGACATCGCGCCGTACATGCGGTCGGCCATGCCGCTCCTCAGCAGCAGCTCGCCGAGCAGGATGAACAGCGGTGCGGCGGTGAGCAGGTTGTCGTTGAGCACGCCCCACAACATCGCGCCGGTGGACGACAGGAACGGCACGCCGAATACCAGCACGCCAGCACCGGCGCCGACCAGCACCATCGACACCGCGATCGGCAGGCCGAGCAGCATCAGCACGATCATCAGCAGGAAGGTAAGCGAGAACGCGAGGGTGCTCATTGGGCAACCTCCGCGCTGCGCACTGCGGTGTATTCGCCCTTCGGGCGGCCGTGCGGGCTCATGCGTTGCCTTTCGCGCCGGCTTCGGTGCGCTGCGCCAGATCGTCGAGCTCTTCCTTGAGCTCTTCCTTCGCGCTCTTGGGATGGAATTCGACCAGCAGCGCTTGGCGCTGGCCGGTGAAATACAGCCGGCTCGCATGGCCGGCATGGATCACCGCATAGATCGCAAAGGCGATCAGCCCCGCGTACCAGACGCTTTGCGGATAGATCAGCGGCGTGGCCCAGGGCGTCTGCGCCGCGCTGCCGTACTCCAGCGTCTTGACGACCACGCGCCAGCACACGCCGACCAGAAACAGGCCGAGCGCGCCCAGCGTTACGGCCGACAGCCAGTTCATGAAGGCCTGCAGCGCCGGCGGAAAGCGTTCGTGGAAGACATCGACGCGGATGTGGCTGCGGCTGGTGATGGCCAGCGCGAAGCCGATCGCCGAGCCGACCGCCAGCGCATAGCCGCCGAGTTCGGCCGCGCCCTGCAACGAGAAGTTGAAGGCCTTGCGCAGCACCGTCTCGACCGTCACCAGGAACGACAGGCCGAGGAAGACGATGCCGAACAGGTTGGCGAGCAGGCGCTCGAGCTGCTGCTTCATGGCGCGCTCACTTCACGCCGACCGCGGCGCCGACGGTCTTCTTCCACTCGTCGGTGCAGCCCTTGGCCGTCTTCTCGCAGGCCTCGCTCCAGGTCGGCAGCGAGACGTCACGCATCGCGTCGCGCACGATCGCCACGTCGGCCGCGGTCACCGGCACCTCGATCAGCTTGAACTTCTTCAACGAGCAGGGCTCCTTGCCCAGGTTGCAGTTGACGGCCTCGCCCGACAGCTCTTCCGAGTACTTCCAGATCTCGTTGTCGAGGTTGGTGAACGCGGTCTGCAGTTGCGCCTGCTGTGCCGGCGTGAACTTCTTCCACGTGGCCAGGCTGATGCCGTAGCCGTTCATCGCGAACTGGAAGCCCAGCGGCAGCATGTGCGTCGACACCTCGGGCCAGCTCGCCGAGTTGGCCGACAGTGCGCTGGTGATCGCGCAGTCCACCACGCCCAGCGACAGGCTCTGGTGCACCTCGCCGAAGGCCAGCGGGATCGGCGTCGAGCCCAGGTGCTGGAAGAACTTGGCCGAGTTCTGGTCGAAGACGCGCACCTTCAGACCCTTGACGTCGGCCAGCTTGGTGATCGGTTTCTTGCAGAACAGAATCTGCGGGCCGGCGGGCCAGACGCCGAGGAACTTGGTCTGATAGCGGCTCTGCAGCCGCTTGTCGAGCGTGTCGAAGTAGGCCTTGGTGGTGGCGCGCGCGGTCTTGTAGTCGGGGTTCAGGCCGACCAGGTCGAAGCCCATCGTCAGCGGCTCGTCGCGCGAGATCTGCGCCATGCGCAGCGCGACGATATCGAACAGGCCCGACTCGAGCACGCGCAGTGCCTCGGTGTCCTTGATGCCGGTGGTGTCCTGCGGCTTGTACTCGACCTCGATCGGCAGGCCGCTCTTGGCCGCCAGCGTCTCGAAGAAGGGCTGCTCCTTGTTTTTCTGGATCATGCCGCCGGCCAGCGGCTGGCCCATCACCTTCAACTTGATCTTGTCCTGCGCCTGCGCAGGCGCGGCGCCGAGCAAGAAAGCACAAAGGGTGAAAGCGAGGGTCTTGTTCATGGCGACTCCTTGGGTCAGCGGTGTGGGAAAGAGAACAGGGCATCGAGCCGGCGCTGCGGCTCGACAGGGACTTGCGCGGCGCGTTCGAGCATTGCGCGGTAGGCAGGTTCGAGGGTTTGGGCGTGGCGATTCGCGTCGGCGAGTTGCTCGCGATAGCCGGCCATCAGCGCGCGCGCCTCGGCGCGCAGCGCGCGCTCGTCCACCGTGGTCACGCGGCCGTCTTCGAACACCACCGCGCCGTGCACGATGGTCGTGCGCACTGAGCTGCCGTCTTCGCAATAGACGAGCTGGCGGATCAGGTCGTTGAGCGGCGTGAAGGCGTGGGTGTCGAGGTCGAGCAGGATCACGTCGGCCGCGGCGCCGACATTCAACTGGCCGAGATCCTCGGCGCGCCGCATCGCGCGCGCGCCGCCGCGCGTGGCCGCGTGCAGGAACTCATCGGCGCGCGGCCAACGCCGGTCATCGGCCTCGGTGAGGGTCTGCAGCAGGGCTGCGGTCTTGGCCACCGCCCACAGGTTCACCGTGTCGTCGGTATTCATCTCGTCGGTGCCCAAGCACAGCGGCACGCCGGCCTGGCGCAGCGCGCGCCAGGGCATGACACCGCTGCCCAGGCGCAGGTTGCACACGGGGTTGTGGGCCACGCTGCAGCCGGCGCGCGCCAGCAGCTCGATGTCGTGCGCGTCGATCCAGATGGCGTGGATCACCATCATCCGTTCGTCGAGCAGGCCGAGGTCATGCACATGCTGCACCAGCGACTTGCCGTACTTGTGCTCGCCGAGCACGCGCTGCAGACGCGTCTCGAGGATGTGGATGTTGAACGGCAGGTCATGCTCGCGCGACAGCATCGACAGCCCAGCGAAGTAGCCGTCGGTCACGCGCTGCGGCGCCGAACACGAGACCGCCGCGGCGAGCCGCCCGCCGGCGGCGCCATGCCAGCGCGCGATCAG
>JANMHY010000091.1:0-1622 GCA_031375525.1 Burkholderiales bacterium | reverse complement strand
CGTCGCGGGGCTGCCTTCGCTCTAGGGACTGAGATTGCGCTGCATGCATCGCTGCACGCAGGGCCCACCAATAACGTTGTCGAGGGTTCCCCAGTGGCCGCGGCTGCGCCGCGTTCCCCTTGCGGCATCTGGATCGTTGCTGGGTCCGATACCTCCTTTCGTCCTTTGGGCAGCTGCGTGCGGGTGCGAATGCACTCAATGCGATTCGTGTTCGAACGTCGTTGGGGCACCCCTTCCCGCTGGCGGGAAGGGGCGGGG
The DNA here is from genome assembly GCA_031375525.1 of Burkholderiales bacterium. Taxonomy (GTDB): domain Bacteria; phylum Pseudomonadota; class Gammaproteobacteria; order Burkholderiales; family Burkholderiaceae_C; genus CADEEN01. The sequence goes on along the minus strand of JANMHY010000091.1, from coordinate 1,364 downwards.
GGGATGGGTGGATCGACGACCTGCCTTCATCAGCTCCGTGCCCGGGCTCACGCTGTTCATGGCCGCCGCTGCGGCCGCGGGCCCGGTCGCGATGCCCTGCCAGCCCGAGGTCTGCACCTCGCGCCCGATGGCCCAGACGAAGCCCGCGAGTTCCCGCGCCACGGCCACCACCGCCTTGGTCTTCATCACGCGCCGCGCAACGAGGCGCTTGAACTTCGCGTTCAAACGCAACTGCGCGGCCCAGGCGATGTCGGTCACCGCCTTGGGCAAATGATCCTGGCGGGTGGCGATGATCGGACTGACGCGCGGGGCGTGCTGGTAGTGCCAGGCCACCTCCACCAGCATGCGCCGCGCCGCTGAGTTGCCGGCCTTGGTGATGCTGCCCTGACGCCGCTTGGGGCCCGACGAGTGTTCGCCCGGCACCAGGCCGACGTAGCTCATCAACTGGCGCGGGTTGGCAAAGCGCACGAAGTCCTGCAGCTCGGCCACCAGCGTCATCGAAGCGATCAACTGCACGCCGCGCAAGGCCTGCAGCGCCTGCACCAGCGGCTTCAGGCTCCAGTCGGGCAATGCGTCGCGCATGGCTTGTTCGAGCCGCGCGATGCGCGCCGTCGCCTCCGTGATCGCATGCAGGTATTCCTGGAAACCGATCTGCTGGGCCGCGTGCGCAAGCTTGAGCGTGGCCAGCCAGCGCAGGTGCGCCGCCGTCCAGGCGCTCTTGCCGGTGTAGCCGATGCCGTTCCTCAGCAGCAGGGCTTTGAGGCGGTGGCGCGCGCTGCGGCATTCGCGCACGGCGTCCTCGCGCGCGCGCACCAGGTCGCGCATGGCCTCGTCGGCGACGCCGGGCACACGCACGGCCGTGAGTTCGCCGGCACGCGCCAGGCGTGCCAGCAGGATGGCGTCGCGGCGGTCGGTCTTGACGCGATCGCCCGAGCGCTTGGGGATTGATGACGGCGCGACGACTTCGCACGTCAAGCCCTGCGCGCTCAGATGGCGCCAGATGACGAAGCCGCAGGGGCCGGCCTCGTAAACGATGTGCAGCCGATGGCCTTTGCTGATCAGCTTGCGCAGCGACTTGTCGAGCGCGACAAGATCGCCGCCGATGCTGCCCACATGCCGAACCTCGCCGTCGCGGCCGGCGTCGGCTACGGCGATGTCGATGCTGTCCTTGTGCACGTCGAGTCCGACGTACACGCTGCTGGTGGTGGTGCTAGATTTACCCATGGCCCGTCTCCTCGCAAACTCGCAACGACCCGGCCGACCATCGGACGGGTGCATTGGTGTAGCTCGGCACGCCTCGCGCGCGCAACCTACGGCGTTGCAGGGGGCGGGCCGCCCGAGTTCACGAAGCCATCTTGTCTAGG
>JANMHY010000063.1:0-4361 GCA_031375525.1 Burkholderiales bacterium | reverse complement strand
CCTTCTGCGGTCGCGGCGATGTCCCAGTTGAACTCGCCAGCGGAGGCCGTCTTGCCGGTGGCGTCCTGCTTGAAGTACTCGTACTTGACTTCGGCAAAGTTGAGCGTCACGTTCTCCGTCAACTTGTCTTCGCCGCCCGAGCCGCCGGTGCTGACGCTGGTGACGATGCACTTGGTCATGTCGATCTGGATGTACTTCTGCTGCCCTTCGCCGGCCTTGCGCACCAGCAGCGTGGCTTTGTCGATGTGCGTTCCCTTGGCCAGATGCAGCATCAGCGCCGGACTCGCCGAATCGACGTACTTGGTAAACGACAGGTCCTGGAAGCTCGCCTTGCCGGCGCCGCCGCCGCTGCCGGCGTGGAAGCTGCCCGACTGCGACATGCCCCAGCTCCAAGCCAGCACATCGACGTCGTTCGTCGCCTTCTGCGCCTTGTCGATGGTCTCGCCTTTGATCTTCGGGCCCAAGTTGATAAACATGTCTACGGCCATGGCTAACTCCTGATGTGTGGTCCCTTGACGGGCCCTTGAGACTGCAGACAGCGCCCTGATGCCGAGGCGCCCCCAGCCGTGCAGTCGGCTGAGGAGGACTGAATGCTCGCTTGCTGTGCCTTACGCACCCTTGGCCGACGGCAGCTTGGAGACCAAGCGCAACGACACCGTCAGGCCCTCGAGTTGGTAGTGCGGCCGCAGGAAAAACTTGGAGCTGTAGTAACCGGGGTTTGACGGGTCTTCCTCGACCACCACCTCGGCCGCGGCCAGCGGCTTGCGCGACTTGGTGGCCTCCGACGAGTTGATCGGGTCGCCATCGACGTACTGCGAAATCCATTTGGCCAGCCAGCGCTCGACTTCGTCGCGTTCCTTGAACGAGCCGATCTTGTCGCGCACGATGCACTTGAGATAGTGGGCGAAGCGGCAGGTCGCGAACAGGTAGGGCAGGCGCGCCGCCAGGTTGGCGTTGGCCGTCGCGTCCGGGTCATCGTACTCGGCCGGCTTGTGCAGTGACTGGGCGCCGATGAAGGCCGCGAAATCGCTGTTCTTGCGGTGGACCAGGGGCATGAAGCCGTTTTTGGCCAGCTCTGCTTCGCGCCGGTCTTCGATCGCGATTTCGGTCGGGCATTTCATGTCCACACCGCCATCGTCGGTGGGGAAGCTATGCGTGGGCAGGTTGGCCACTGCGCCGCCGGATTCGATGCCGCGGATGCGCGAGCACCAGCCGTACTCCTTGAACGAGCGGTTGATGTTGGTGGCCATGGCGTAAGCCGCATTGGCCCAGGTGTACTTGTTGTGGTCTGCCGAGCCGGTGTCTTCCTCGAAGTCGAACTCCTCGACCGGGTTGGTCTTTGCGCCGTACGGCATGCGCGACAGGAACCGCGGCATCGCCAGGCCGATGTACTTCGAATCTTCCGATTCGCGCAACGAGCGCCAGGCGGCGTAGTCCGGCGTCGTGAAGATCTTGGTCAGGTCGCGCGGGTTGGCCAGCTCCTGCCAGGAATCCATCTGCATCAGCGTCGGCGATGCGCCGGTGATGAACGGGCAGTGGCCGGCGGCGGAAATCTTGGCCATCTCGGCCAGCAGCTCGACGTCGGGCGCGCTCTGGTCGAAGTGGAAGTCGCCGACGATGGCGCCGAAGGGCTCGCCGCCGAACTGGCTGAACTCTTCCGAATAGACCTTCTTGAAGATCGGGCTCTGGTCCCAGTTCGTGCCCTTGTAGCGCTTGAGCGTCTTGCCGAGCTCGGCCTTAGAGACGTTCATGACCCGGATCTTCAACTGCTCGTCGGTCTCGGTGTTGTTGACCATGTAGTGCAGGCCGCGCCACGCGCCTTCGAGCTTCTGGAAATCGGCGTTGTGCATGATCTTGTTGATCTGCTCCGACAGCTTCTTGTCGATCGCGGCAATCATCGCTTCGATCGACGCCACGACATCGTTGCCGATCAGCTTCGTGTTTGCCAGCGCCTGCTGGGCCAGCGTCTGCACCGCCTGTTCGACAGCGTTCTTCGCGTCATCGGACTTGGGCTTGAACTCCTTGTTCAGCAGCGACGCCAGGTCACTGCCCCCCATCTCCACTGCCGCTAGTGCAGATGCGCCTTGTGTTTCTGCCATGTTGTTTGCTCCTGGGAATGCTGGTTGCGTTAACGGCGCGCGTTCACTTGTCTTCGGCAGGCTTGGCCGATGTGGCCAAGGCGCCCAAGAGCGCCGGATCGGCCATCAATTTGCCGATCAGCTCTTCCGCGCCGCCCTTGCCATCCATGTAGGTGACGAGGTTGGACAGCTGGTTGCGCGCCTCCAGCAACTTGTTGAGCGAATCGACCTTGCGCGCCACAGCGGCCGGCGAAAAGTCATCCATGTTCTCGAACGTGATGTCGACGTTGAGGTTGCCTTCACCGGTCAGTGAATTGGGCACGGCGAAGGCGACTCGTGGCTTCATCGCCTTCATGCGGGCATCGAAATTGTCGACGTCCACTTCTAGGAACTTGCGCTCGGCGACGGGAGCCAGCGGATCGGCCGGATTGCCGGAAAGATCGGCCATGACGCCCATCACGAAGGGCAACTGCACCTTCTTCTCAGCGCCGTAGACCTCCACGTCGTACTCGATCTGCACGCGCGGTGCGCGATTGCGGGCAATGAACTTCTGGCTGCTGCTCATCTTGAACTCCTGTTCGGCTCGGAACGAATGGGGGGCGGCTGGACTGCGGTCGAACGATTACGATCTTCGGTCAACTTCTTGTCAACTGCTACCGGGGGTCTGTACCGACTCCGGATCGACGCCGACAATTCGGGCAACGTCGTTCATCGCGTCGGGGGCAAGCTCCTTCATCAGCTGCAGGAAGTTGTGACCGATGAGTTGGCGCGCGCGGCGCAGAAACAATGGCGCTGGATTCGTCGGCTCCGCCGCCTCCAGATAGGCGCACACCATGTCGATGGCGCGAATCGCCTCGTCGCGCGTGGTCACAGCGCCGGCCAGGCCGCGGCGCGGGCCGCCCGCGCCGGCCCCAGGCTCGGCGGATTCATCGTCCTGCGCCCCCGCCTCGGCCGGCAGCACCGAAGCGACCGCCGCGAGCAGTGAGACCAGGGGCTTGAGGTCGGGTGCGTCGCTCGCGCCAAGTTTGTCGATGATGCGCGCCGAAAGGTCGCGCGCCAATTTGTGGGCGTCCTGGGTCCATGAGCGCAACTCGGGTGTTTTCTCGAGCGACGCGCTGACCATCTGCAAGACTTGGCCGCGGCTGGGCGCCGGCTCGTCGCCGCGTGCCGCCGCCAGACCGAGGGCGACTTCGATGGCGCCGCCCGTCAGCACGCCGATCGCGCGGTCGTTGACGACCTTGGCCTCGCGCAGATCGCCGAGCAGGCCGACTTGCTCGCGAAGAAGGGTGAGCGCGTTGACGCGCGCGTAAGGGTCGCCATCGTCCGGGTCCGGCAGTGGATGGACGTGGTCCCACATCAACTCGACCAATCCGGACAGCAAGCGCAGGCCCAGTGGCAGGAAGCCGAAGCCATGAAGGTGCATCCCCGCGCGCAGCCAGACGATGGCAATGCGCAGGTCGCGCGAGCGGTCGAGCAGCGATCCCGCCAGATCGAAAGCGGCACGCCAGTCGGGCGCCTCCGCCGGCGCGAACTGCGTCTCCGGCTTGCCCGCGGCCGCCTGGTTCAGCGCGAGAAAATCGTTGTCGTACTCGAGGTCGGGACCGCAGGGTGCACCCTCCTCAGCGCGCGGTTGCAGCCATTCGACGACCTTGCCCGAGGATGCATCGAAATCGCTCATCTTCTAGTGGCCTTGTACTTGTCAGCGCGCAGTGTGGCAGGCTTGGCGTGAACTGAAAACACCTAACAGGCGGTCTGCACCTTCGCTGGGTCGCCGGGCCGTCAGGTCGCGGTCCGCTGCGACCTGACGATCGGTTGCGCGCGGCGCCATCATCGGTCCGACCCCAGTTGACGCGGCGGCAGGTAGTTGTTGGCCCGCGCGAGATTGGCGTATCGCGCGGCTTCGGCATCGCGCCGGTCGACGTTGCGGAAATGCTGGCTCAGCCGCCACGCCGCGATGCCATTGCCCAAGTAGGCAGAGAACGACATCCAGCGCCCATGGTCGGTGCGCTCGATCAGCTCGCCAGGGGCCGGCTGCTTGAACACCTCGGCCACACGCAGCGCCGCGTACTTGTCGCCGCGCAGGGCTCGTTGCGCGTCTTCCAGCACGCGCGCAGGCTGTCCTTGCAACAAGGCCAGGTCCAGGGTCAACCTGGCTTCGCGGGCGGCGCCCAGCACGCGCTCCAGGTCGCGCAGGCGCAGCTTGGCGAGATCGGCCAGCTCACCATCCGGCAGCGTGCCGACAAGCGCCTTCAGCCGTTCGTAGGCCTGCTCGGGCGCTTTCAG
>JANMHY010000270.1:0-15033 GCA_031375525.1 Burkholderiales bacterium | reverse complement strand
CTGGCCTTCGCCCAGGGCGACAAGCTGCTCGACTTCATCGTCATCGGCACCGACGGCGGCCTGATCGAGCGGCCCGAAACCGTGACCGAGGCCTTTCTCGCGCCGGGCGAGCGCCTCGATGTGCTGTTCGACGCCGGCCAGGTGGTGCCGGGCAGCGATGTCTTCCTGAAGAGCCTTGCCTTCGATCCGATGGAAAACGAAGGACCGGCCGATGGACCGGGTGCCATGCCGGGCATGGGCGGCATGGGCCAGATGATGGACGGCATGGGCTCTTCACGGCTGCCGTTGGGTATGGCGTTCAACGTGCTCAAGCTGTCGGTGACGGCAGGCGATCGCATCGTCGCCAAGCTGCCGGCCACGCTGTCCAAAGTCAACCCGATCCGCACCGAAGGCGCCAGCGAACGCAAGCTCGAGTTGTCGATGCAGATGATGCGTTTTCTCATCAACGGGCGCAGCTTTCGCATGGACGAGGTCGTCTTCGACGTCAAGCGCGGCGCGGTGGAAATCTGGCGCATCAGCAACCCTGCGCTGGGCATGCCGCACCCGATGCACATCCACGGTTTTTCGTTCCAGGTGCTGGAGCGATTGAACAGTCCGCCCGCGCTGGCGGCCACGGCGCGTTTCGGCCAGGGCAGGGTGGTCAGCGACCTCGGCTGGAAGGACACCGTGCTGGTGTGGCCCGGCGAGACAGTGCGCATCGCGATCGACTTCACGCACGGCTTCGCGGGCGAACAAACCTACCTGTTCCATTGCCACAACCTCGAACACGAGGATGCCGGGATGATGATCAACTTTCGGGTGCAGGCATGAGCACAACCGGACACGCCCCGTCGATCCAAGGCGTCGCCACCGAGGCCGTGCCGCCGCTGAAGGATCCGGTCTGCGGCATGGCGGTGACGGCGAAGTCTTTTCACCATCTCGAACACGCCGGCAAAGCGGTGTACTTCTGCAGCGCCGGTTGCAAGGCGCGCTTCGCCACTGATCCGGCGAAGTACCTGAAGCCGACGCCGCGCGCCGCAGCGAGCGGCCAAGCGGCGATCGCCACGGGCACCATCTACACCTGCCCGATGCACCCCGAGGTGCGGCAGGACCGGCCGGGCGCTTGCCCGAAGTGCGGCATGGCGCTCGAGCCGCTGCTGCCGACCTTGGACGAAGGCGATAACCCCGAACTCACCGACTTCCAGCGCCGCTTCTGGTGGACGTTGCCGCTGACGGTGATCGTCACCGTGCTGGCGATGTTCGGCCACCGCCTCGGCTGGTTCGAGATGGCCACGCAGAGCTGGATCGAGCTCGCGCTGACGCTGCCGGTCGTGCTCTGGGCGGGCGCGCCGTTCTTCGTGCGCGGCGCCAAGTCGTTCGTCAACCGCAGCCCGAACATGTGGACGCTGATCGGCCTGGGCACCGGTGCGGCGTTCGTCTACAGCGTCGTCGCCACCATCGCGCCGCAGGTGTTTCCGGCGGCGTTCGTGTCGATGGGCCGCGTGGCGGTGTACTTCGAAGCGGCGGCGGTGATCATTTCGCTGACGCTGCTCGGCCAGATCTTCGAGTTGAAGGCGCGCTCGCAAACCTCGGCGGCGATCAAGTCGCTGCTCGGTCTGGCGCCGAAGACGGCGCGCCGCATCAACGCCGACGGCAGCGAGGAAGACATTGCGCTCACGCATGTGCATGTCGGCGACACGCTGCGTGTGCGGCCGGGCGAGAAGGTGCCGGTCGATGGTGTGGTCACCGAGGGCGCGAGTGCGGTTGACGAGTCGATGCTGACCGGCGAGCCGATGCCGGTGAGCAAACGCGCGGGTGATGCACTGATCGGCGCGACGCTGAACACCAGCGGCGCGCTGGTGATGCGCGCCGACAAGATTGGTGCGCAGACGGTGCTGGCCAGCATCGTGCAGATGGTGGTGCAGGCGCAGCGCTCGCGTGCGCCGATGCAGCGCATGGCGGATCGCGTCGCCGGTTACTTCGTCGTCGGCGTGGTCGCTGTGGCGCTGCTGACCTTCTTCGCCTGGGGGTTGTTCGGCCCCGCGCCGAGCTGGGTCTACGGCCTGGTCAACGCAGTGGCGGTGCTGATCATCGCCTGCCCGTGCGCACTCGGACTGGCCACGCCGATGTCGATCATGGTCGCCACCGGCAACGCGGCGACGCAGGGCGTGCTGTTCCGCGACGCGGCGGCGATCGAAAACTTGCGCAAGGTCGACACGCTGATCGTCGACAAGACCGGCACGCTGACCGAAGGCAAGCCGCGCTTCGACCGTGTGCTCGCCGCGCCGGGCTTCGAAGAAGACGAGGTGCTGCGCCTGGCCGCCAGCCTCGACCAGGGCAGCGAGCATCCGTTGGCTCATGCCATCGTGCAAGGCGCGCGGGCGCGCGGCCTCTTGCTCGACAGTGCTGAAGGCTTCGCGTCGGACAGCGGCATCGGCGTGCGCGGCAGCGTCGGCGGCAAGGCGCTGGCCTTGGGCAACAGCGCGCTGATGACGCAGCTCGGCATCGACACTGAGGCGCTGAAGGCGCAAGCCGAAGCGCTGCGCGCCGAAGGTGCCAGCGTGATGCACCTGGCCGTCGAAGGAAAACTGGCTGGCTTGCTGGCGGTGTCGGACCCGATCAAGGCCAGCACCGCGCAAGCGTTGGCGCAACTCAAGGCCAGCGGCCTGCGCGTCATCATGGCCACCGGCGATGGCCTGACGACGGCCAGGTCGGTAGCCGCCAAATTGGGCATCGATGAAGTGCACGGCGAGGTCAAGCCGGCCGACAAGCTGGCGCTCGTCACGCAGTTGCAAAGCGAGGGCCGCATCGTTGCCATGGCCGGCGACGGCATCAACGACGCGCCGGCGTTGGCCAAGGCCGATGTCGGCGTGGCCATGGGCACCGGCACCGACGTGGCGATGAACAGCGCGCAGGTCACGCTCGTCAAAGGCGACCTGCGCGGCATCGCGCAAGCCCGCGTGATCTCCAACCAGACCATCGCCAACATGAAGCAGAACCTGGCCTTCGCCTTCGTCTACAACGCCCTCGGTGTGCCGCTGGCCGCCGGCGTGCTCTACCCGTTCACCGGCTGGCTGCTGTCGCCGATGATCGCGGCGCTGGCGATGAGCCTGAGCTCGGTGTCGGTGATCGGCAACGCCTTGCGCCTGCGCAACAGACCCTAGTCCGCTGAATCATTGAAATGGGCGGTGAGGGCCGCGCGAGACGGGATGCGATGCAAGGCGCAAAGCGCAGCAATGCCCGCAGGCATTGCGAGCATTTGCAACGCCGCAGCGCGCCCGTGTCGCACGGACAGCACCGATCCGATTTCAGTGATTCAGTGGACTAGCCCTTGCGCCCGCCAAGCACCAACAGCACGCCGCCGACGACGATCGCGCCGACGCCGGCCCATATCGGCACGTTGATGGTCTTCTTTTCGGTGACCTTCAACTCGATCGGCCCGAGCTTGGCGCCGACGGTCTCTTTGTTGTAGCTGAAGCCGCCGTAGGCCAGGGCCAGGATGCCGGCGACGATCAGCACGATCGCCGCAATCCGGGTCGTGTTCATCAGGTTACCTCCGTGCTTCGCACTGCGGTCGATTCGCCTTTCGGGCAGCCGGGCAGGCTCATGGCCGGATCGACAGCTCGTTCTTGACCGACTTGACGCCGTTGACATTGCGCGCAATGGTTTCGGCGGTGGCCTTTTCGTTGGCGCTCTTGGCAAAGCCGGACAGCATCACCGTGCCTTTGAGCGTCTCGACCTGGATGCTGCCGGCATCGACGACCTTGTTCTCGACGAAGCGGCTCTTGATCTGGGTCGTGATCGTGGCGTCGTCGATGTAGGCGCCGACGGTTTCCTGGCCGCGGGTGACGGCGCAGCCGGCGGTGCTGAGCAACGCCACTGCGGTGACGGCAGCGGCGAGCGGGGTGCGTAGGTTCATGGAGTGACTCCAGTGGCTGGGAAGATCGGTTCGGTGTCGCCAACGGGATCGGCCGGCCCGTGAGGAGGCCGGCGGCGGTGGCAGTTCACAGCCTAGGCAGCCGGCCGGTGGGTTGTCTGTTCGCTGGAGCACAGAGAGCGAAGGCGATGCTCTGTTCGCTAACGCACAGACCGGCGCCGCCCGGACGCATACCTTGTTGGCACCGTTGTGCCTCAGCGCACGGTGCTGCCATTTGCAGGAGGTCTTATGCAAATCGCTCAGCTCGCCCAAAGCGCCCAAAGCGCCCAAAGCGCCGATGTTCGAGCCCAGCGCGGCCACCACGCGCGGCCGCGGCATGGCTTGGCGACCATCGCGCCCCTCGACATTGGTGCCGTCGCCGCGCGCTCGGACCAGGCTTTCCTGGCCTATCGCGCAAGCGGCGGACTGGCGCGCGCCGATGAAGCGGCCACGCTCCTCGAGCGCCGTGGCCTCGATGGCGGCCAGCTCGCGCGCTGGCGGACCGGGCGCCGCGTCGTCGCCTTCGACTGGCAATCGCACTTCTGGTTGCCGCGTTTCCAGTTCGAGCTGTGCGGCCTGCTGCCGGAGCCTGGCGTGGCGGCCGTGCTGGCCGTGCTGGGGACGGTCTTCGACGACTGGCAAACCGCGTGGTGGTTTGCCCGGCCCCATCCGGCGCTGAACGAGCGCGCGCCGGCCCAGGCCATTGGCCGCGACCTGGCGGCGGTGCTGACCACGGCGTGCGGTGATCGTTTCGTGGTCCGGGGCTGAAAGTCGAGTGCTGCCAGCATGCTGAACCCGCTGCAAGACACACAGCCGGCGCGTCCTGCCACCGCCCTGGAACGCGTGGCCGGTGACACGGTGGTCAGCCTGCGCGCCCACGAGCGCTGGGCTTCGTCTCCGGACGCGCTGGCCTGTTATTGGGACGAGTTGTTCAACGCTGTCTGCGCCCGGCTGGAGCAGTTGGCGGATCACAGTGCTGAGCCGCCGTTCCAGGCCGGCGTGCACGAGTGCGTGGCGGCGCTGACGCAATTGCACGTCAGCTTCAGTGACGAGCGCGCACGGCACCGCCAACAGGCGTTCGAGCTCGCTGCGTTGCACCCGGCCAGCGCCAAGCCGTGACCAGGCGTTGATGTTCAAGCCTCTTCTGGTCGCCGCCGTCGTGATTCCGCTGCTGCAGGCCGCGCATCTGGCCGAGCCGGCCTACCAGGCGGCCAACGTTCGCATCAGCACCGACTACCAGGCCGACAAAGTGGCCTGCGCGCCGTTGGCCGCCCCCGCCCGCGAGCTCTGCTACGAACAAGCCAGGGCGCGCAAAAAGGTGGCGCGTGCCGAACTCGAGTACAGCAACGGCGGCAATGCCAGAGATCACCACAAGCTGCTGCAGGTCCGCGCCGAGGCCGCCATGAAGGACCTCTGCATCCAGCAGGCCGAGGCGGTACGGGCCAAGGCCCAGGCCGTGGCCGACGCCGGGCAAGTGCTGCCGCTGGCCGCGCCGCGGCCCGATGGCGTGCGCGTGCAGCATGCCGTGGCGGAACCGCGCAAACCCGCAGCCGCCCCGTTCAAGGCCGTGGCCCTGTGACCGGCGCTGTGTGCGTTGGCCCACCGACGGCGCAGCGCAGAGTGCGGATACTCGGTGCCAGCAGCAGCGCGACAGCGTCACGTCCGTGCTTGCCTGTCCACCTGCGTCGGCGCAGGGGCCCAATGACCACATCACGAGCCGCGATGGCCACCGTCCAGAACCAACTCATCGAGCGCTTGCCGCGCAAGGAACGCGTCGCGCTGCTCGCCGCCGGCGAGTCCGTCCAGTTGGTGCTGAGCAAGGTGCTCTGCGAGCCCGGCAAGCCGACGCGGTTTGTCTATTTTCCGGTCGATGCTTTCATCTCGCTGGTGGCGCCGATCGACGGCAAGCCGGCGCTCGAAGTCGGCATGGTCGGCCGCGAGGGCATGCTCGGCGCGCAACTGGCTTTGGGCGTGGCCACCGTGCCCTTGCATGCGCTGGTCCAGGGGCCGGGCGCGGCCTGGCGCATCGGCGCTGCCGCCTTTCGCACCGAGCTGGCCCGCAGCCCGGCGCTGCAGCGCCTGCTCAGCCGCTACCTGTACGTGCTGATGGCGCAGCTTGCCGGCGCGGCCGCCTGCCTGCGCTTTCACGAGATCGGCCCGCGGCTGGCGCGCTGGCTGCTGATGAGCCATGACCGCGCGCATGCCGAGCGCTTCCATGTCACCCACGAGTTCCTGGCCTACATGCTCGGCGTGCGCCGCGTCGGCATCACGGCTGCGGCGAGCACGATGCAGCGCGACGGCCTGATCGAGTACCACCGCGGGGAAATGCTGATCCGCGACCGCGCCGCGCTCGAGGCCACGGCCTGCGCTTGTTATGGCAACGACCAGCGGGCGTATGGCGATGTGCTCGGCTGAGGTGCGACCGTGACCCACCGTCTAACGCCCGGCCAGACCGACGCCATGGCTGCGTTTACCCAGCAACTCGCAGGCATCAAGCAGCTTTTCATCGACGACGACCGGCAGGACGAGCGCTTTGCGCTCTACGGCGTGGACATGCAACAACACCCAACCACCGGCATCTCGATCGACGAGTGGGGCGCGCTGCTGGACGCCGTCAAGGCACGGCTGCGGCTCGCGGTTGGCGAGCTGCACCGGCCTGGCTTCAACGACACGCCGGCGGCGGTGAGTGCGAGCGTGCTCGAGTGCGTCGATGCGCTGGATCAGTTGCACGTCATGCTCGGCGACGCGCTGTTGTCCGCACAGGCAGCGCCGGCGCAGCGCGACAGCGTTGGCAGGCCCGCGCTCGGTCAACGCCGCGCCGCGGCGCAGCCTCACGTGTCGGGAGTTCCGGTGTCGAGCAGTCCGCTGCTCAACCCAGTTCGCGCCTTCGCCGCCAAAGACTGATAGCGAGCCTGGAAGGCATCAAGCTGCTCGCCCTCGAGCTCTTCGAGATCGAGCAGCGCGTTGTGCGCTCCCTGCGTGGCCCGGATCAACTCGTCGAGCTTGATCTGAATCGCTTCGGTGTCGCGGTTCTGCGTGTTCTGGATCAGGAACACCATCAGGAAGGTGATGATCGTCGTGCCGGTGTTGATCACCAACTGCCAGGTGTCGCTGAAGCCGAACAGCGGGCCGGTGACGATCCAGACCGCAATCACGGCGACGGCGAGCACGAAGACCCGCGGCCGGCCACAGAAGTGGGCTGCGGCTTTGGCGAAATGCGAGTAGCCGCTGGAGGGGCGACCGACTTCCGCCATGCTGCGCTGTGCGGCTATTGGCTATTGGCTATTGGCTTGCAGCCGATGCCGGCGCCGCGGGCACCGCGACACCATCGCGTGTCACCAGTTCGCGGTAGATGCCGCCGCCGGCGACGCTGCCGCTCGTCGTGCCTTGGCCCTGCATGCGGGCCACGCAGTCGGCGCGGTCGGCATCTTTCAGCGCCTCGCAACGCTGCAGTGCATTGCGCGCGTAGCGGCCCGGGTCGGGATCGATGGTCACCGGCTCGCGGCTGGCGCGGGCCGTGCTCGCATCGCTGAGACATTCGTTTCTGGCGCCCTTGTAGCCGCGCGACAGGCAGACCGCGGCGTCGCGTTGGTAGCGTGCTTCGGAGGCTGCCGCGCTGCTCTGGCCGGCAGCGATGGCAGGCGAAGCGGCGAGGGCAGCCGCCAAAAGCAGCAGTGACGACAACGCGCTTGAAAAGGATGAGTCGGTGGTGTTCATGGGGGCCGCCGTGGTGTTGATCGTCGATGGCAGGGCAGGGTGGTGGTTCACGGCGCGACCGCAGCCGGCTGCGCCAGACAGCCGGTGCGTTGCAGAGCGCTGCGCACTGCATTGCAGCGCCACAGCGCGTCGGCGCGCTCGGCGTCGGCGCGGTGGCGCGCCTGGCTCTCTTCCACACCCGAGGCCACGACCTGCTGGAACGCCAGCAGCATCGCCAGCACACCCGCGGCTGCGACCAGGCCCGGCGCGAAAGGCGCCAGCCGATCACACAATGCCGAAAAGCGTGAAGCGAAGAGCATCCAGGCAGGGTGTGTGGTCATGGTCCGATCGTGCTCGCGCGACACCACGCGCGCCGTCGGACCGGCAGCGCATCCGCTGTAGGCGGCGCCTTACAGCAAACGCGTCAGGTCATCGGCGAGCCTGAGGTGCGCACGAAGGCGATGCAGTCGTCAACGCTGTCCGCGCAAAAGGGCGCGCGGGCCTCGGGTTTATCGCCTCAGCTTACTCTGCGACAATAGGGTCATGAGCAAAGCGACCCCCTCGACCAAAGTCTCGGAGAACGGCCTGCGTTATGCGGCCAAGGTGTCTGGATCGCCCTTCACCGGCACCGGCCACACACGCTCTTGTTTTCTGTGCGGCCGGCACCGGCAAGCCGCGCAGTTGAAGTCCAAGCGCGTGCTGGGCCGGGCCGAAATGGTCTGCGCCCCGAGCTGCAACAGCGTCGAATAGCCGGTCGATGCCGGCCGGTGCGCGATGTTGACCATCGAGCATCTGCGCGACCTGACGCTGCAGCGGCCGGCGCGCACTGCCGGGCACGAGCACCTCAGCGCGGCCAGCGGGCTGGTCTGCGCGCACGGCCGTGCCTACGTGATCGGCGACGACGAGCATGCGCTGGCCGTGTTCGACGACGCCCGAACGCCCGGCCGCACCGTGCCGCTGTTCGAAGGCGAGTTGCCGGCGGACATGAAGGCCCGCAAGCAGCGCAAGCCCGACACCGAAACGCTGCTGCTGCTGCCCGGCAGCCGCGTCTGGCCGCACGGCGCGCTGCTGACGCTCGGTTCGGGCTCGCGGCCACAACGCTGCCGTGCTGCCTGGATCGCTCTCGGCGCCGACGGCGAGCCGCTGCCGCCGGCACGGCGGCTCGATCTCGACGCCTTGTACGAGCCGCTGCGCCAACGGTTCGATGACCTGAACATCGAGGGCGCATTCATCTCGCAGCGCGAGTTCGTGCTGCTGCAACGCGGCCACCAGGGCGGCTCGCCGAATGCGTCGCTGCACTACGCACTGAGCGCTGTGCTGCGCTGGCTGCACGGCCTGGGCCCCGCGCCGGCGCCGCAGCGCATTCGCCGGCACCGGCTGGGCAGCGTGGACGGCGTGGCGCTGACCTTCACCGACGGTGCCGCGCTGCCTGACGGCGGCTGGGTTTTCACCGCGGTGGCCGAGGCCACCGATGACAGCGTCGCCGACGGCGCCTGCGTCGGCAGCGCGGTCGGCGTGATGACGGCGCAGGGCGAGGGGCAAGCGCTGTTCGCCTTGCCCGGCCGCGAGAAGGTCGAAGGCATCGCAGCGCGTGTCGACGGCCGCACGGTGGCGCTGTGCCTGGTCACCGATGCCGACGATCCGCGCATCGCGTCGCGGTTGTTGCGCAGCCGGTTCACGCTGTAGCCCGCGGCCGATAATGCTCGGGCACAACCGAGGCACCCCGTGGCCATCAGCGTCTTCGACCTTTTCAAGATCGGCATCGGCCCGAGCAGCTCGCACACCGTCGGCCCGATGCGCGCGGCGCGCCTGTTCGTGCTGCGCCTGGCGCACGACGGCGTCCTGGATCACACCATGCGCGTGCGCACGCAGCTCTACGGCTCGCTCGGCGCCACCGGCAAGGGCCATGGCAGCGACAAGGCGGTGCTGCTCGGCCTGGCCGGGCACGAGCCCGACACGGTCGATGTGGAGGCGATTCCCGCGTTGTTGGAAGGCATCCGCAGCGGCGGCCAGCTCGTGCTGCACGGTGGCCGCACGATCGGCTTCGACGACAAAACCGACCTCGTCTTCCACCGCCGCGAGACGCTGCCGTTCCACGCCAATGGCATGCGCTTCGAGGCCTTCGACGGCGAAGGCCGCGAACTCGCCAACCGCGCCTACTACTCGGTGGGCGGCGGCTTCGTCGTCAGCGACGAGGTCGCGGCCGACGGCAGCAAGCAAAAGGTGATCGCGCCCGATGCCGCCGTGCTGCCGCAGCCGTTTCACAGCGGCGACGAGTTGCTCGTGCGCGCGCACGAGATCGGCGGCTCGATCGCCGACGTGGTGCGCCGCAACGAACGCCATTGGCGCAGCGACGCCGACACCGAGGCCGGCCTGCTGAAGATCTGGCGCGTGTTGCAGGACTGCGTGAAGCGCGGTTGCGCCACCGACGGTGTGCTGCCCGGCGGCTTCAAGGTCAAGCGACGCGCGGCGCAACTGCACCGCGACCTGACTGCCAACCCTGAAGCCGCGTTGCGAGACCCGCTGCAGGTGCTGGATTGGGTCAACCTGTACGCGCTGGCGGTCAACGAAGAGAACGCCGCCGGTGGCCGCGTCGTCACCGCGCCGACCAACGGCGCAGCCGGCATCGTGCCCGCCGTGCTGCACTACTACACGCGCTTCGTGAACCCGCCCCCCGCGACGCTGCGCGTCGGCCCCCCCGAGGGGGGCGCGGTCGGCTTGGGGCGGCCCGGCGCCGACCTCGGCCCAACCGACAAGGGCGTCATCGACTTCCTGCTCACTGCCGCAGCCATCGGCATGCTCTACAAGGAAAACGCCAGCATCAGCGGCGCCGAGGTCGGCTGCCAGGGCGAGGTCGGCGTGGCCTGCAGCATGGCCGCCGGCGCCCTGTGCGCCGTCATGGGCGGCACGCCCGAGCAGGTGGAAAACGCGGCCGAGATCGGCATGGAACATCACCTCGGCCTGACCTGCGACCCCGTCGGCGGCCTGGTGCAGATTCCCTGCATCGAGCGCAACGCGATCGCGTCGGTCAAGGCGATCAACGCCGCGCGCATGGCGCTGCGCGGCGACGGCACGCACTTTGTCTCGCTCGACAAGGTCATCAAGACGATGCGCGAAACGGGCGCCGACATGCAGACGAAATACAAGGAAACCGCGCGCGGCGGTTTGGCCGTCAACATCGTTGAATGCTGAGCCGGCCATGTCGGCGGGCGTCTTGACCGCAAAGCGGCGCTCCGGCGCCCAGTCTGGCCGCTAGACTGAGACTCATGCACTTCGTGATCAGCTGAGGCACTCCGGCGGCAACCGGCCATGGGCACTGCGTCGCCACCCGCATCGCCAACGCCCCGGATCGAACTGCTGGGCCTGCCACGGCTGATCCTCTCGCAGGGCCCGCCGCACGTGCTCGAGCGCCGCGACGCCGCGCTGCTGGCGTTGCTCACGCTCGAAGGCGCCACGCTGCGCGCCCGCGCCAGCGCGCTCCTGTGGCCGGACTTGAACGAGAAAGCAGCACGCGGCAACCTGCGGCAGAGGCTGTTTCGGCTGCGCGCCGTCACGGGCGAGGCGTTCGTCGTGGCGCAGGACGCCTTGCGCATCGCCCCACGGGCGGCGATCGACCTGCACGACGCTCCGGCCTTGATTGCCGCCGACCCCGATGCCTGCAACGGCGCGCTGCTGGGCAGCCACGACTACAGCGACAACGACGTGCTGGCCGAATGGGTTCAAGCCGCACGCGAGGGCTGGCGTCAAAGCTGCCGCGAAACCCTGGCCGCCGAGGCGAGCCGCCGCGAAGCCGCGATGCGGATCGCCGATGCCTTGCGCTACGCGCATCGCATCGTCGCCGACGACCCATTGCACGAGCACGGGCATCGCCGGCTCATGCGCCTGCACTACCTGCGCGGCGATCGGTCCGCGGCGCTTGCTGCCTTCGGCGCGTGTCGCGATCGCCTGCGGGACGAGCTCGGCGTTGCACCCGACGCGGAAACGTTGCAGCTCGCCAGGCTCATCGAGTCCGGCAGCGGCCTGCCTCGGCCAGCCCCCGCCCCGCGGCCCGTGGCCACGTTGCGGCCACCACGCCTGGTCGGCAACGCCTCTGCCTGGCGCACGCTCGCGCTGGCGTGCGCCACAGGGCGTTCGGCGCTCGTGTTCGGCGACGCGGGAGCCGGCAAGACACGGCTGCTGAGCGACTTTGCTGCGTCGATATCGGGCGCGGCAGCAACCTTCTGCGCGCGCCCTGGCGATGCGCAGTTGCCGTATGCGTTGCTTGCGCAGGTGGTCGATGGATTGGCGGCGCGGTTCGGTGCACCGGAACCGCCATGGGCCGCCGCTGAACTGGCGCGCATCGCGCCGCGCCTGGGCGCAGCGCCCGAGCGCCGGCTCGATCACCTGCGCTTTCGGCAGGCACTCGAGCAGGCCCTGGCCGGCTGGCGCGCGGCCGGGCTCGCGCTCGTGGTCCTCGATGACCTGCACTATGCAGACGAAGCAACGCTCGATCTGCTCCCTGCGCTGGTCAAGCCGGCGGTGGTGTCGGCAAAGGAGCCTGGCATCGTCTGGTTGATGGGCGTGCGCAGTGCCGAGATGCCGGCGGCATTGCAAGCCGGCGTTGATGCGCTCGACGAGCGATGCCTGCTGCGCGTCACTGTCGAACCGCTGGACCTCACGGCGATCCAGGACCTGCTCGAATCGCTTGGCATCGACGACCTCGACGGCGCCGCTTGGGCACCTGTGCTGGCACGGCGCTGCGGCGGCAACCCGTTGTTCCTGCTCGAAACGCTGCGAGCGCTGCTGCATCAGCAGGGTCGCGCCGCGCGCATCGATCCGGACCAGCGGCTACCGGTACCGGGCACCGTGCAACAACTGATCGAACGGCGGCTTCGCAGGCTGAATCCAGCGGCGCTGCTGCTGGCCCAGGTGGGCGCGGTGGCCGGCCAGGACTTCACGCCCGAGCTTGCAGCGGCTGTGCTCAAGCGCTCTGCGTTGGAGATCGCCGGCGCCTGGGCCGAACTGGAAAGTGCAGCGGTGCTCGACGCCGCAGGCTTCGCCCACGATCTGGTGCAAGACGCCACCGCATCGGCCACGCCGGCCCCGCTGGCCCGCCTGCTGCACCTCGAGGTGGCGCGGTATCTCGAAACAATCGGCGGCGAGCCTTCGCGGCTGGCGCGGCATTGGCAGCAGGCGCAGCAATGGCAGGCAGCAGGCGATGCCTTCATGCAGGCCGCGATCGCCGCCGAGAAAGCCTCGCAACGCAAGCTCGAGGTCGAGCTGGCGGGCGAGGCTGCCGGCTGCTTCGTCAAGGTTGGCGATCAGGCGCGGGAGTTTTCTGCGCGCGAACGCTTGATCCGTGCCGCGTTCTATGTCGAGTCCTTCGAGAATCGAGTGCGGCGTGGCGAGCAGTTGATCGGGCTCGCGGTGTCGCCCGAACAGCGCTGTATCGCACTGCAGGTTCATGCCCGCGTTCTGGTCGAGGACCTGGACAACGAGAAGGTCGTCAGCGCGGCCGGCGAGTCGCGAGCGCTGGCCGCAGCGCTTGGCAACGACAGCCGGGCACTCATGGCGGCCTGCATCGAGGCCTGGGCCCTGTCGCGCATGAATCGCATCGAAGAAGCCGAGCGCCTGGTCGCCAGGTTCGTACCCATCGCGAAGGCGCGTGGTCGTGACCCTCGAGCGGCCCGTGCCATGGCGGAATTCGGGTGCGCGCTGATGACCTGCGATCGCGCCGACGAAGCCGATGCCCTGTTCTCCGATGCCCTCCAGGCTGCCACGGCGCTCGAAGACTGGGGCCTGTGCCAGGAGGTGCAGGTGCACAAGGCCTGGGTGCATCACTACCGCGGCGATATCCGCGAGGCCGCACTCAGCTACGAGTCGGCGCGCGCGCTGGCGCCGCGCCTGGGTGCCGAGTCCAAGCCGACGAACTTGACCGACGCCATCCTGGGCCGGTTCTACCTCGAGCTCGGCCGCTGTGCGGAATCTCTCGCGTTGCTTGAATCGACGCTGGCCAAGCAGCGGCAGCACGCCAATCCAAACCAGGCCATCGTCTACACCGCCCAGGCCGCGCTGGCGCGGCTCCACCTGATGTTCGGCCAGCCGGCGCGCGCCGCTTCGGTGCTGACGGAGCCCGGTCGCGATGCGGCCCCTGCCAATCAACGCCAGCACTTCATCGCGCGTGCGCGCATCGCCATCCACCTGGGGCAGCCCGCCATCGAATTCGTCCGCCAGGCCCTTCGCGCCGCCGAGCGCGAGGGAGGTGCCCCGGCCGTCCTGATGGTGCAGGCTTTCCTCGCCCGCCTGCTGCCGGCAGACGAAGGCGCAGCCCTCGCATCGCAGGGCTGCGCGCGCAGCCAAGCCTTGCGCCTGGACCTCGCGGAGTGGCCGCTGAGACTCGCAGCCTGCGATGCGCTGCGTCGCGCCGGCGACGTTCGACACGCGGCCGGCTTGGCGCTGGAGCTGATGTCGCACTGCGAGCATCGCGCGCCCGTCGTGTTCGACGCGCCTGAATACGGCTGGGTCGCATCGCAAGCCCTTCGCGAGGCCGGCGACGAAGAAGGGGCGAGCCGCGCATTGCGCGTCGCGATGCATTGGATTCACACCGTTGCCCTGCCCAACGTCCCGCCCGAGTTCCGTTCCAGCTTCCTCGAGCGCAATCCGGTCAACCGCGCCCTTGCGCTGGCCGCGCAGCGCTTGGCCGGCTCGTTCGGCCCGGCGCCGCAAACGCCGTAACGCTCCAGGAACGCACCCCCTTCTACCTTGCCGTTCACCCGCACCAATCCCGGTGCGGGCTCATCAACGGGGGTTAGTGATGAACGCTTCGATGATCCTGGGCGTCCGCGTCGGGCGCCGATCGGGTGACGGAACACGTGCGGTTTGTGGGGGCGGTGCTGGCGGCAGCGCGGGTGCCCCCCGCGCCTGCGTGAAAGCCAGCATCGCTCCCACTCCTTTCTTCGCGAGACAGCTCGCCCAGTGGTTGATGTGGTGCCTGCTGGCCGTTGGGCTCGCCGCGTGCGGCGGCAGCAGCAGCAACGACAGTCCCAGAGCGCCTTCGATCACGAGCCAACCGGCCAGCGTCACGGCGACGGCGGGCGCAACGGCAAGCTTCAGCGTCACCGCCACCGGCGGCAACCCGCTGGCCTACCAGTGGCAGCAGAACGGCGCGCCGATCAGCGGCGCCACTGCGGCCAGCTTCACGACACCACCTCTGACCAGCAGCGACAACGGCGCGCTCTTCACCGTCGTCGTCAGCAACGGCGGCGGCACCATCACGAGCACGGCGGCGACGCTGACGGTGGGCGCCGGCATTGCGCCTTCCCTCGTCACGCAGCCTGTGGCGCAGAGCGTCGTGGCGCCTGCGGCAGCGACTTTCGCCGTCGCAGCCACCGGCAGCGACCCGCTCGCCTATCAGTGGACGAGGAACGGCGTGACCATCGCCGGCGCCACCGCGGCCAGCTACA
>JANMHY010000033.1:0-4395 GCA_031375525.1 Burkholderiales bacterium | reverse complement strand
GCTGCGAGTTCGCGCATCGCCGTCGCGCCGTTGGGAAAGGCGCGCAGGCGATCGCGCACCTCGGCATCGATACCGAGTTCGCGCAGCACCTTTGCAACGTGGATGCCGGCGGTGGAGCGCTCCATGTCGGGCACGTAGATCGCATCGGAGGCGAGCAGCGCGGCACGCAGGGCCGCGGGCGTGGCCACGTCGGGCGCGGCATCGTTGGCGCGCACAGCGATGCCGGTGCGCACGCGGCCGAGCGTTGCACGCGTCTCGCCGCGCACCGCACCGCTGGCCGCGAGCGCATCGATCAGCGCCGCGGTGAGCACGAGCACGTCGCAGGGTTCGCCGGCATCGAAGCGCTGCTGCATCGCGCCGACAGCACCGAAGGTCGCCGACAACGCGACGCTGGTCTCGGCCGTGAACCCGGGCTCGATCGCACGCGCCAGCCCTTGCGCGGCGCCCGCCGACAACAGGTGCAGCGTCACTCGACCTTGGCCCCGGAGAATTTCACCACCTTCGCCCACTTGGCGATGTCGGCCTCGACATAGCGCGCGAACTCGTCGACGCCCATCGTCATCGGCGTCGCCCCTTGCGCCCCCCAGGCGCGCTTGACCTCGGCGCTGGCGGTGTACTTGGCGAGCTCCGCGTTCAGGCGCGCGATCACCGCCGGCGGTGTGCCCTTGGGCGCCATCAGGCCGAGCCACAGCGTGGCCTCGTAGCCCTTGACACCGGCCTCGTCGATCGTCGGCACGTCGGGCAGGATCGCAGAGCGCTGCACGCCGGTGGTGGCAATGGCCTTGACCTTGCCGGCCTTGATCTGCTCGCTCATCGTCGGGATGGCGTCGAACATCATCTCCAACTGGCCGCCGATGACGTCGCTGCGCGCGCCGGCACTGCCGCGGTACGGGATGTGCACGATCGACACGCCGGCCATCGCCTTGAACAACTCGCCGGCCATGTGGTACGGCGTGCCCGGTCCTGATGACGCGTAGCTCATGCCGCCCGGCTTGGCTTTGGCGGCCTTGATCAGATCGCCGAGCGTGTTGAACGGCAGCCCCGGCTTGGTGACGAGCACGAGGTCGGAATAGCTGATCGGTGCGATCGGCGCGAAGTCGCGCATCAGGGTGAACGGCTTGTTCGGGATCAGCGATTCGTTGACCGTGTGCGCGTTGGACATCAGCAGCAGCGTGTAGCCGTCGGGCGCGCTCTTGGCCACCGCATCGGTGCCGATCACCGAGCCGCCGCCGGGGCGGTTGTCGATGACCACGCTCTGCCCGAGCACGCCCTGCAGATGCTGCGCGACGGCGCGGCCGAAGACATCGGCCGAACCGCCGGGCGCAAACGGCACGACGATGCGCAGCGGCTTGTTCGGCCACTCCTGCGCCGACACGCCGACGCACATCGCAATGGCCGCTAAACAAACAATGATCGACTTCATCGGCCGACTCTAGGTGGCGTGGCGGCGTCGGGTCAATGCGGTATGCACCGAGGAGGGATTGCGCTTCAATGACGTACACCGCCGAACAGTCCGACGCCGATGAAGCCATTTCTCACTGCCTGTCTGGTCGCCATCACCGCAATGCCGCTTCACCTGCAGGCGCAAAGCAATTGGCCCGACGCCAAGCCGATCACGATGATCGTGCCCTTCCCGCCCGGCGGCGTGGCCGATACGGTGGCGCGGCCGGTGGCCGAGGCGCTGGCGCGCGAGTTGAAGCAGCAGGTCATCGTCGACAACCGTGCCGGCGCCGGCGGCGCCACCGGCATCGGCGCCGCATCGCGCGCGCCGGCCGACGGCTACACGGTCTTGCTCAGTCTGTCGTCGATCTCGATCCTGCCCGAGGCCGACAAGATCCTCGGCCGCAAGCCGCAGTTCACGCTCGACCAGTTCAAGCCCATCGCACGCTTCACCGCCGACCCGACCGTGCTGGTGGTGCGCGCCGAAGCCCCGTGGAAGACGCTGGCCGAATTTGTGGCCGACCTCAAGACCAAACCCGGCAAGTACAACTACGGCAGCTCGGGCAACTACGGCACGATGCACGTGCCGATGGAAATGCTCAAGGCCAGCGCCGGCATCAGCGTGACGCACATCCCCTACACCGGCGCCGGGCCGGCCGTGCTGGCGCTGCTGGGTGGCCAGGTTGACGCACTCTCAACCGGGCCGGCCAGCGTGCTGGCGCAGATCAAGGCCGGCAAGCTGCGAGCGCTGGCGCATTGGGGCGACAAGCCGCTCAGTTCCATGCCCGAAGTGCCAAGCCTGAAGCAGCTGGGCCAAGCGGTGCAGTTCGCGCAATGGTCGGCCTTGTTTGTGCCGGCCGGCACGCCCGAGGCCATCGTGCAGAAGCTGCGCGCCGCCGCCCGCAAGGCCGCGGCTGACCCGGCCGTGATGCAAACCATCAACCGCGCCGGCAGCCCGATCGAGTACCTCGACGCTCCCGAGTTCCAAACCTACTGGGACGCAGATGCCAAGCTGATGACGGACGCCGTGCGCAGGATTGGCAAGGTGGAGTGATGACGATCACCCCCGTTGCGGCTTCGCCGCTCCCCCACCAGGGGGCACGCCAGCGGACCGGCGGAGCCGGATCCGCGGCGTTCGCTGGATAGCGCTGGCGCACTGCGCCGCACCTAGGCGGGCGCCAGCCTTGGTTCGTGCGCTGCGCTACTTCAGCGCTTCGACACCGGCCTTGGCGACAACGCCGTCCTGCTGTGACGTGACGCCGCTGACGCCGACCGCGCCGATCATCTTGCCGCCCACTACGATGGGCAGGCCGCCTTCGATGGGGGTGGCGCCGGGCAGGCCCAGGATGGCAACCCGGCCGCCGGCAATGCCGTCTTCGAGTTCCTTGGTCGGGCGCCGGTAAGTGGCCGACGTGCGCGCCTTCTCCAGCGCGATGGTGGCGCTGGCCGTCTGCGTGTCGTCGAGCATCTCGTAATAGACCAGCAGGCCATGGTTGTCGACGATGGCGATGGCCACGTTCCAGTTGTTCTTGCGCGCCTCGGCCACGGCCGCAGCGCCGACCTTCTTGGCTGTTTCAAGATTGATGCCCGCACCGTAGGGCGGGCGTTGTTGGGCGGTGGCCGACAGACTGGCCAGCAACAACAGAAGGGCAGCAGCGCCCTGGTTCATGGATCTGACAGACATCATCGAATCTCCTGCAAGTTGAGTGGCGCTGGATGGTGGGGGCCTGGCTGCGCGAGCGCATCGGCGCCAACCCTGCCCGGTGTCCATCAACCCCCAGGCGCGGCAGCGCGGCGGGTCTGGCTGCCGCGGACAATGCCACCGTGAACATCGACCCCCGCCGCCACAGCCCCGCCGCCGAGCGCAACGCTCAGACCATTGCCACCGAGCTGCAGCGCGTGTTGCCCGCCGCGGGCAGCGCCCTTGAAATCGCCAGCGGCAGCGGCCAGCATGCAGCCTTCTTGTCGCTGGCCCTGCCGGGGTGGCGCTGGCAGCCGAGTGATGGCGATGCAAGCGCCCTGGCGTCGATCAGCGCGTGGTGCGAGCACTGTGCGAATGTCGCACCGCCCCTGCACATCGATGTGATGGCGGCGCAATGGGCCGGGGTGCCCACCCACGTCGACGCCGTTTTCTGCGCCAACCTGCTGCACATTGCGCCCTGGGCCACCTGCGCGGCGTTGATGCAGGGCAGCGCGCGGCACCTGGCAAGCCACGGCCTGT
Organism: Burkholderiales bacterium; assembly: GCA_031375525.1. Lineage (GTDB taxonomy): Bacteria > Pseudomonadota > Gammaproteobacteria > Burkholderiales > Burkholderiaceae_C > CADEEN01. The sequence goes on along the minus strand of JANMHY010000033.1, from coordinate 734 downwards.
TGCTGCTTTACGGGCCCTACCTTGTGGACGCGGTGCCCACGGCGCCGAGCAACCTGGCCTTCGATGCCGATCTGCGCGCCCGCGACCCGCGCTGGGGCCTGCGCCGCCTGGCCGATGTGGTGGCCGCGGCCGCCGCAGTGGACCTCGCCCTGCGCGAGCAGATCGCCATGCCGGCCAACAACCTGCTGCTGGTGTTTGGCCGCGCGCCGATGTGCGTCTCCGCGTGAGATGGTGGCCCTTCCAACGGCGTCACTCTCAAGTTGACAGGCGTGGCCGGCTGGAAACGACCCATTGAGAGCGGTGGGGCAGCAGGACTCGAAGGTCGGCAACGGCGACGTTGCCGACGCTTGCCTCGCGTCAACGAAGGTCAGCAACAGACTGATCTGCGACGCTCAACACTTGCGAGTTGACTGGCTGCTGCAGCGGAGAGCAGTCGTCCAACGGGTCGTTTCACAGCCCACTCGCTGTCTCTCTCGAGTCCGTCGACTAGTCCACTGCTGGAGAATCGCTTGATGGAGCGTGGCAAGAAAGCAGCAACGGCGCGTGTTGGCATGGTGGCGTGTGCAGCGCCTGTGCGTCTGCAATGAGCGAGTGCGCCCTCTGCCGCCAGGCCTCTCCCTTGCGCCGGTCGCACATCCTTCCGGAGTTCCTCTACGAGACGGTCTACGACAACATCCACCGCTTGCAGGTGCTGTCCACAATTCCGGAGCGTGGCAACTGGCAAGAGCAGAAGG
>JANMHY010000004.1:0-7185 GCA_031375525.1 Burkholderiales bacterium | reverse complement strand
TTCGACGGCGACCGCAACCGCGTGCGCGCGCAGCCGACGAATCTCGGCGTGATGATCGCGCGCTCGATGATGGACCGCACCGGCGCCGACCTCGCCATCATGAACGCCGGCGGCGTGCGCGACTCGTTGCCCGAAGGCAAGGTGACGTACCGCGACGTGCTGAAGGTGCAGCCCTTCGGCAACCAGCTGTCGCTCGTGCGCCTGTCCGGCGCCGAGTTGCTGAAGTACCTCGAGGCCGTGGCGAAGATGACGCCCGGCTCGGGCGCGTTCCCGCAGACTGTGGGCGTGCAGATGGTGATTGACGCGGGCGTGCTGAAAGAAGCGCGAGTGCAAAGCCGCGTGATCGAGCCGCAACGCGAGTACCGGCTGGCGCTCAACAACTTCACCGCCGGCGGTGGCGACGGCTATCCGAAACTGTCCGATCATCCGGGGCATGTCAACACCGGGCTCGTCGATGCGGACGTGATGCGCGCCTTCATCGCCGCCGGCAGCCCGCTCAAAGCTGCGGACTTCACACCGCCACCCGCGGACGTGGTGAGGCGTTGATGATCGACGACGCCAAGCTGGCGCTGGCTTGTCTGGACTTGACCAGCCTGAACGACGATGACGATGCGCGCGCGATCGATGGGCTGTGCGCCAAAGCCACGTCACGCTTCGGCAACGTGGCTGCGGTGTGCGTGTGGCCGCGCTTCGTTGCGCAGGCGAGGGCAGCGTTGCCGCGAGAGATTGCCGTAGCCGCCGTCGCCAACTTTCCCGAAGGATTGTTGGACGAGCGCCGCGCGCTGGCCGACACGCACGCCATCGTCGATGCCGGTGGCAGTGAAGTCGATCTGGTGCTGCCGTGGCGCGCGATGCAGGAGGGCCGTGCCGCAGAGGCTGCACAGCTCGTCGCTCGCGTGCGCTCGGCGTGCATCGGCGCACGTCTGAAGCTCATCATCGAGTCGGGCGAGCTGGCTTCGGCCGCAGCAATACAGCAGGCCTGCCAAATCGGTCTCGATGCCGGCGTGGACTTCCTCAAGACCAGCACCGGCAAGACGGCGCACGGTGCGTCGCTGGCCGCGGCGCGCGAGATGATGGGTGCCATCGCTGCCCATCGGCGTGGCGCGGCGGTCGGCTTCAAGGCTGCGGGCGGCATCCGCACAGTGGCCGATGCGGCGAGCTACGTCATGCTGACACGGCAGATCCTCGGGCCGGGTGCGGGCAAGCCGGCACGGCTGCGCTTCGGCGCTAGCAGCCTGCTCGGCGACATCGAGCGCGTGTTGTCGGGTGGCAGCGGCCCAGCCACGCCGGTATCGTCGTCGTACTGAGCGGTGGCAGCCGCAGAGATCATCCGCGCCAAGCGCGGCGGCCACGCGCTCGATGCGGCGCAGATCGACGCCTTCGTGCGCGGCCTGGTCGATCGCACGTGGAGCGAAGGCCAGGTGGCCGCGCTGGCGATGGCGATTGTGCTCAAGGGCATGACGCACGCCGAAACCGCGGCACTGACGCGCGCGATGACGCACTCTGGCACGGTGCTCGACTGGTCGCGCGCCAAGCTCGACGGCCCGATCATCGACAAGCACTCCACCGGCGGCGTCGGCGACAAGGTCAGTCTGATGCTGGCGCCGCTCGTCGCTGCGTGCGGCGGGGTGGTGCCGATGATCAGCGGCCGTGGCCTCGGTCACACCGGTGGCACGCTCGACAAGATGCAGAGCTTGGCCGGCTACAACGTGGCGCCCTCGCGTACGCTGCTGACGCGTGTGTTGCGCGAGGCGGGCTGCGCGATCGTCGGCGCGAGCGCGCGCGTGGCGCCGGCCGATCGGCGGCTGTATGCCATTCGCGATGTCACGGCGACGGTGGAATCGGTGCCGTTGATCACCGCCAGCATCCTCTCGAAGAAACTCGCCGCGGGCCTGCAGTTTCTGGTCATGGATGTGAAGGCCGGCAACGGCGCGTTCTGCACCACGACCGATGCGGCGCGCGAGTTGGCGCGCAGCGTCGTACAGGTGGCGGCCGGCGCCGGCTTGTCGACGCGCGCGTTGATCACCGACATGAACCAGGTCCTCGGGCGCACTGCCGGCAATGCGCTCGAAGTGCAAGAGGCGATCGATTTTCTGACCGGCCGCGGCCCGCGCGAGCCGCGGCTCGAAGCGGTGACGCTGGCGCTGTGCGGCGAGATGCTGGCGCTGTCGGGGCTGTGTGCCGATGCAAAGGCGGGCCAGGCGCAAGCCCGCCGAGCGCTCGACAGTGGCGCGGCGGCCGAGCGCTTCGCGCGCATGGTGGCGGCACTCGGCGGCCCTCGCAACGTGTGCACAGCCAAGCTGCCGAAAGCGCGTGTCGTGCTGCCACTGCCCGCGCCGCATGACGGTGTGGTGGCTGCGATGGACACGCGCGAGATCGGTGTGGCCATCGTGGCGCTCGGTGGCGGCCGGCGCATCGCCAGCGACGCGGTCGATCCGCGGGTCGGGCTGTCGCACATCCTGCCGCTGGGCGCGCTGGTGCGCGCTGGTGTGCCGTTGATGCAGGTCCACGCGTCCAGCCGCGAAGCGGCCCAGGCTGCGATGGCGCATCTCGCGCAGGCGATTCGCATCGCACCGAAGGCATCGGCGCAGAGCCCCGTTGTGATCGAGCGCCTCTCCAACGGGTAAACCACGCACAATCGGCGCGCACCGTCGCTCCTAGAATGGTTTTTCATGCCAACCACTCGTCGTCCCAGCGCCAAACAACCTGCGGGCACCACCAGCGGCGTGCGCGTGCTCAAGAAGTACCCGAACCGGCGCCTGTACGACACGCAGTCGAGCAGCTACATCACGCTGGCCGACGTCAAGCAGATGGTGCTCGACGGCGAAGACTTTGAAGTGCGTGACGCCAAGGACAGCGCCGAGCTGACGCGCAGCATCCTCTTGCAGATCATTCTCGAAGAGGAGAGCGGCGGCGTGCCGATGTTCTCCACCGAAATGCTGTCGCAGATCATCCGCTTCTACGGCCATGCGATGCAGGGCGCGATGGGCGCGGTGCTCGAGCAAAACCTGAAAGCCGCTGCGCAGATGCAGGCCCAGTTGGCCCAGCAGGCCCTGGGCAACCCAGTGGCGTCGATGCAGGGCCTGATGGGCAACTACCTCGAGCAGTCGCGCAGCTACTTCGAGAAGATGCAGCATCAGATGGGACCGGCCGGCGCGCTGTTCAAGGGCTTCGTGCCGCCGAAGAAATAGTGTTGCGGGACAATCCCGCGCATGACTGAATCCATCGCTGCCGCCGCGCCCAAGGTCGGCTTCGTCTCGCTCGGCTGCCCGAAGGCGCTGACGGACTCCGAACTGATCCTCACCCAGCTCTCTGCCGAGGGCTACACGACGAGCAAGAGCTACGCCGGGGCCGACCTCGTCATCGTCAACACCTGCGGCTTCATCGACGATGCGGTCAAGGAGAGTCTCGACGCGATCGGCGAGGCGCTGGCGGCCAACGGCAAGGTCATCGTCACCGGCTGCCTCGGCGCAAAAGCAGGCGACGACGGCGGCAACCTGGTGCGCCAAGTCCACCCGAAGGTGCTCGCCGTGACAGGGCCGCATGCGACGCAGGAGGTGATGGACGCAGTGCATGTGCATTTGCCGAAGCCGCACGATCCGTTCATTGACTTGGTTCCGGCGCAGGGCATCAAGCTGACGCCGAAGCACTACGCCTACCTGAAGATCAGCGAAGGCTGCAACCACCGCTGCACCTTCTGCATCATTCCGTCGATGCGCGGCGATCTGGTGTCGCGGCCGATCGGCGATGTGCTGAACGAAGCGCAGCGGCTGTTCGAAGCGGGGGTGAAGGAGTTGCTCGTCGTCAGCCAGGACACGAGCGCGTACGGCGTCGATCTGAAGTACCGCACGGGGTTCTGGAACGGCGCGCCGGTGAAGACGCGCATGCAGGACCTGTGCGAGAAGCTCGGTGACATCGCCGAAGCCCATCGCGCCTGGGTACGGCTGCACTACGTTTATCCGTACCCGCATGTCGACAACGTTCTGCCGCTGATGGCCTCGGGCCGTGTGCTGCCGTATCTCGATGTGCCGTTCCAGCATTCGCACCCGGAGGTGTTGAAGCGCATGAAGCGGCCGGCCAGCGGCGAGAAGAACCTGGAGCGACTGCAGCGATGGCGCGAGGCTTGCCCCGAACTCGTCGTGCGCAGCACCTTCATCGCCGGCTTTCCCGGAGAGACTGAGGCCGAGTTCGAACACCTGCTGCAGTTCGTCGGCGAAGCGGGCATCGATCGCGCGGGCTGTTTTGCGTATTCGCCGGTCAAGGGCGCTGCGGCCAACGAGCTGCCCGGCATGCTGCCCACCGAGGTGCGCGAAGAGCGCCGTGCGCGTTTCATGGCCGCGGCCGAAGCGGCGTCATCGACGCGCTTGCAGCGCCGCGTCGGCGCGACGATGCAGGTGCTGATCGACAGCGCGCCGGCCCTCGGCCGCAAGGGCGCTGTGGGGCGCAGTTATGCCGATGCGCCGGAGATCGACGGCACGGTGCGCCTGCTGCCGCCGGACAAGGCGAGCAAGCAATTGAAGGTCGGCGAGTTCGTGCGCGCCAAGATCGTTGCGGCTGAAGGGCATGACTTGGTGGGCGTGGTGCTGTGACGAAGAAGACCACGGCGCTGATCCATCATCCCTACACACCACCGGCAGGATTTGCTTCGCCGGCCGTGCCGGTGCACAAGGGCTCGACGGTCTTCTTCGACAGCGTCGCCGCCATGCGCTCGCGGACCTGGCTCGACCGCAGCGCCTACACCTACGGCCTGCACGGCACGCCGACGAGCTTCACGCTCGAAGAACGCATCGCCACGCTCGAAGGCGGCAGCCACACGATGCTCGTGTCGAGTGGCCTGGCGGCGGTGACGATGGTGGACATGGCGCTGCTGAAGTCGGGCGACCAGGTGCTGCTGCCGCACAACGTCTATGGGCCGAACAAAGCTTTCACGCGCACCGAGTTGGCGGCGTGGGGCATCAGCCACGCGGTCTACGACGCGATGGACGCTGAGTCGATAGCCGCGGCGATCACACCGGCCACGAAACTCGTCTGGCTCGAAGCGCCTGGCTCGGTGACGCTGGAGTTTCCCGATCTGCGCACGCTGATCCGTGTCGTGCGCGAGCGGGCGCCGCAGGCGGTGATCGCGCTCGACAACACCTGGGGTGCGGGCATTGCGTTCGATGCTTTTGCCCTGGGCATTGACGTCACGGTGCACGCGCTGACCAAGTACCCCTCGGGCGGCGGCGATGTGCTGATGGGCGCGGTGACGTGCCGCGACAACGCGCTGTACCGCACGCTGGCGCTGTCGCGCAGCCGCGTCGGCCATGGCGTCGGCATCAACGATGTCGAACTGGTGCTGCGCGGGCTGCCGTCGATGGCGCTGCGCTATGCGGCGCAGGATGCTGCGGGCCGAGCGTTTGCGGCATGGTGCCAGTCACGCAGAGAGTTCGTGCACGTGCTGCATCCGGCGCTTGCCAGTTCGCCAGGCCACGAACATTGGGCGTCGCATTGCAGCGCGGCGGCGGGGTTGGTGACGGTGGAAGTCGATCCACGATTCGGCACGGCACAGACGGATGCCTTCGTCGATGCGCTCGAGCTGTTTCGCATCGGCTACAGCTGGGCCGGGCCGATCAGCCTCGTCGTGCCGTACGACCCGAAGACGATCCGCGACAGCAACTCGCCGTACCGCGGCACGCTGATCCGCTTCTGCATCGGGCTCGAAGCCGTCGAAGACCTGATCGCCGACGCCAGCCAAGCGCTAGCCGTTCTTGCCGCCTGAGACCTTGTGCCGCATGAGGCGGCCCTTCTCGCGCTCCCAATCTTTCTGCTTCTCGGTGTCGCGCTTGTCGTGCTGCGCCTTGCCCTTGGCCAGCGCGATCTGCGCCTTGACGTGGCCGCCCTTGAAGTGCAAGTCCAGCGGCACCAGCGTGAAGCCGCGCTGCTCAACCTTGCCGACGAGGCGCTTGATCTCTTCCTTGTGCATCAGCAGCTTTTTCGTCCGGTCGGGCTCGGGGAGCACATGCGTGGAAGCCGAGCGCAGCGGGTTGATGCGGCAGCCGATCAAGTGGAGCTCGCCGTCGCGGATCAGCACATAGCCGTCGGTGAGCTGCACCTGGCCGGCGCGGATGGCCTTGATCTCCCAGCCCGTGAGCACGACGCCGGCTTCGTAGCTCTCTTCGATGTGGTACTCGTGACGCGCGCGGCGGTTTTCGGCGATGGACATAATTCCCTTCATTCTATGAAGCACGTCAAGCGCTCGGTCCTGCTGTGGTACTCGCCGCGCGAGATGTACGAGCTCGTCACCGCGGTCGAGGACTACCCGGCGTTTTTGCCGTGGTGCGCGCAGTCCGAAGTGGTGGCGCGCCACGACGACGGCATGACCGCGCGCCTGACGCTTGCCAAGGGCGGCCTGCGCCACGCGTTCACGACGCGCAATCGGCAACGCGACGGCGAGCACGTGCGCGTCGAGCTCATCGACGGCCCGTTCTCCGAGCTCGAAGGCACCTGGCTGTTTTTGCCGGTGGCGCGCGGCGGCGACGCTTGCGGCGCCGATGCCCCCGCCTGCCGCATCGAGTTCGATCTGCGCTATGCGTTTGCCAACGTAGCGCTGGAGACCCTCATCAGCCCGGTGTTCGACCGCATTGCCAACACGCTGGTCGATTCCTTCGTGCAGCGCGCAGAGCAAGTTCATGGCCCGCGTTGAAATCGCATACAGCGCGGCGGCGCGGCAGATCGAGCTTGTGGCCCTCGTGATGCCAGCGGCGAGCACTGCGCGTGAAGCCCTGGTTGCCAGCGGCTTGCTCGAACGGCATGGCCTGCCGATCGACGGTGTGCGCTGCGGCGTTTGGGGCCGGCGCTGCGATCTGGCGCAAGTGCTGCGCGACGGCGACCGCGTGGAAATCTACCGCGGACTCACGGTCGATCCGAAGGAAGCGCGACGGCTGCGCTACATGGGTCAGCAAAAAAATAAACGCCCGGCAGAGCCGGGCGTTCAGCGAGAACCGAATCCGTAGAAGCGGATTACTTCTTCGGCTCTTCCTTCTTCATTTCGGGCTTCTTCTCGTCGGCCTTCGCGGCGGGCTTGGCCGCCGCAGCGGAAGCGGCGCCGGAAGCGGCGGCAGCAGCCGGCTTGGCTTCTTCTTTCTTCATTTCCTTCGCGGCGTGCGCGGCGGCGAAGCCGGAGGTTGCGAATGCAGCAGCGATCAG
>JANMHY010001026.1:0-6880 GCA_031375525.1 Burkholderiales bacterium | reverse complement strand
ATGAACGCGCCTTCGGCAAGCAGCTTGCGCGCGTTGGCCTCGGCCGTTGGGGCCTTGTTGTCGTCGTCGAGCGTTTGCAGCAAGAGTTTGCGGCCGTGCACGCCGCCCGCGGCGTTGACGGCGTCGAGATGGAGCTTGATGCCGTCCAGCGCCGCCATGCCGTAGCGGTTCTTGCCGCCTTGCAGCGTGATGTTCTGACCGATGACGATCTCGCTGGCGCTGACGCCGGGCTCGGCGGCCTGGACGATGGCGGTGCAGGCACTGCCCGCAGCAAGGCCCAGCAGGGTGCGGCGGCGCAGGGGCAGCGCGAGGCGTTGCGACATCGGAAACCTCCACGGAGCAGCGTTGCAGAAGATGAACACAGCCCGTTTGCGGGCACTGTCATCGAATCAATGTCTCGGGACGTCAGTGTTCAGGATCGGCTGAACTGACCGCGCGCGGCGCTTGAGTGTTTGGCGCAGGCGGTTGCCACAGAAGACGAACAACGATGTTACCTGCCGAACGCCGTGGCATTGCGCTGCTGCGCCATCACCGCGCCTTCGGCCATCGCCGCGAACTTCGCATAGACGATCTCGGCATCGACCGCGCCGAAGCCGGCAAACGTGCCGAAGCCGCAATCGGTGCCGGCGATCACGCGCTCGGCGCCGACGATGTTGGCGAAGCGCTCGATGCGTTGCGCCACGAGCTGCGGGTGCTCGACGAAGTTGGTGGTGCTGTCGATCACGCCGGGGATCAGCACCTTGTCCTGCGGGATCTGGTGCTTCATCTCGGCCACCGTTTCCCACTCGTGCGCATGGCGCGGGTTCGCGGTTTCGAACAGCTGGCCCTGCGGCTTGGCTTTGAGCACGATCGGCAGGATCGTGGCCTGCGGCACTTCCTTGTGGTGCGGACCTTCGTAGTTGCCCCAGCAAACATGCATGCGCACACGCTCGGCGGGAATCGCGGCCAGCGCGTGGTTCAACGCCGCCACGTGTTGTTCGATGCGCGCCAGGTACGCGGACTCGTCCAGATCTTTGTACATCATGTGCCGGCCCAGGCCGAGATCCGGCGAGTCGAGTTGCAGGATCAGGCCGGCATCGACGATCGCGTGGTACTCGTGGCGCAGCGCTTCGGCCAGCGCTCGCAGGTAGTCGTCGTCGTTCTTGTAGTGCTGGTTCGGCTGGAACAGCGCAACGACGCCGGGCGACGCCGCATTCATGAAGACCTGTTGCGCGCCATGCTTGATGGCGGCGGCCTGCACATGCGCGATGTCTTTGCGCAGCGGCTCCATCGTCTTGACCGCGATCGGGCCGACGCAGCACGGCCGCCGGTAGCTCGGTGTGCCGCCGCCCGAGGCCAGGCGCTTCATGAAGCCGGGGTAGTCGAGCAGGTCGGCGGGCGTGCGGCGCGGGCTGTCGCCGTCGAAGCCGGTGTAGCGGTCCTTGATGTAGGTGGCGTAGCTGATCTTGCTCATCTCGCCGTCGGAGACGATGTCGATGCCCGCCGCCACCTGGCGCCGCACCACCTCGTCGACGGCGTCGGCCATCACCGCATCGAACGCCGCTTCGTCGAGCGGCTCGCCGCGCTCGCGCGCGAAGATCATGTCGACGACGGCTTGCGTGCGCGGCAGCGAGCCGACGTGGGTGGTGAGAAAGCGGGCAGCAGCAGCGGGCATCGTCAGAAGTTGGAGTACGAGAATTTCAAGCCGAAGGTGCGCGGCGGTGCGGCGCTGATCTGCAGCGCGTTGCCGCCGCCCCAGACGAAGCGGTTGATGGTCTGCTTGTCGGAGACGTTGTCGACGTAGGCTTGCAGCACGAACAGGTCGTTCAAGCGCCAGTTGAGCTTGAGGTCGGTCTTGACATACGAGCCTTGCTTCTCGACTTCGGCATTCGAAGTCTGGCCGAAGTAGCCGCTGGAAAAACCGACGACGACGATCGGCGTCAGCACGCTGCCGCCTTCGAAGCGGAAGTCGTAGCGCGCGAACACCGAGCCCTGGTATTTGGCGGCGTAGGGCAGGCGCTTGCCGGTGAGGTCGCAGCCGAAGGCGGCGGCCGGCTGGCCCGTGCCGCCGGTGCCCGCAATCACGCCGCAGTCGTAGCCCGGCGCGAAGATGCGGCGCTGGCCCGCGGGCGCGATGACGATGCCGTTGGCATCGGTCTGCGGTGCGGTGGACGCCGGGTCGGCGACGAGGATGCTGGTGCCGTTGGGCAGCGCCACGTCTTTGAAGCTGGTGTACTTGGCGTCGAGCAGCGAGAGCGAGCCGCCCACGGTCAGGTCGCGCGTGGTTCGCCATTCGACTTCGGCTTCGAGTCCGCGCGCGCGGGCCTTGGCGGCGTTGAAGATGGTCGACAGCGTCGTGCCGCCGACCACCAGTTGCCGCTGCTCCTGCAGGTTCTTGTACTGGTTGTTGAACACGGCCAGGTTGACTTGCAAGGTGTTCTTCAGGAAGCGGTTCTTCGAGCCGAGCTCGATGGCGGTGACCTCTTCGGGCTTGAAGGTGCGCACCGCTTCCAGCGCCTGGTTCGAGTTGAAGCCGCCGGAGCGAAAGCCGTTGGACAGCGACGCGTAGAGCAACTGTTCTTCGCTCAGCTTGAAGTCGGCGGCGAGCTTGCCGGTGGTTTTGCTGAAGGTGGCGTCGTCATAGGTCGCACCGGTGACGGTGTTGGTGCCGGCCAGGCAGTTGAAACCGGGCAGGTTGTTGCTGCCGGTGCAGTTGCTGCTGCCGGCGCTGCCGAAGGCGCCCGCTGATGGCGTCGGCGTGTCCAGCCCGATCAACAAGGTGTTGGGCGCGCCGGCGCCATTGAGCGGCAGCACCGAGTTGGCATTGGCGAACTTGAACGACTTCTTGTCGCGCGTGTAGCGCGCGCCGGCAGTCAGCGTCAGCATGTCGCTGGCGCGCAAACTGAGCTGGCCGTAGATCGCGGCCGATTTCGTTTCGGGCAACTGCAAGTCGTAGAAGCCGGCGCCGTTTTGCGCCAGCGACAGTGGCGACGCCACCGCTTCCGAGCGGATCGTGCGTGCGAGCTGCTGGTTGATGAACAGTCCCGTCAGCTCGTCCTTGAACAGATAGACGCCGGCCACGTAGCCGAGCGGGCCGCTGCCTTCGGACAGCACCTGGAACTCCTGGCTCAGGGTCTTGGCCGAGGTTTTCTGGTAATCGACGGCGATGGTCGACGCCGAAAAGTCGGAGTCCTGGGTGCGCGTGGCGCTGAAGTCGGCATAGCCGGTGATCGACTTCAATGCCACCGGCCCCAGGCGATAGGTGACGTCGGCCGTGAAGTTGCGATCCGCCAGATTGAGGAACGACTGGTAGTCGTTGTTGATGCGGTCGAGCTTGCCCGGCTTGTGCAGCGGCACGCCGACATCGACGCCGGTGCCGATCGCATTGGCGCCGGTGCCGGCGACTGCGCCCTCCGTGCGTGTGCAATCGATCACCGCATCGCGGTTGCCGGGGCGCGAGTTGACGCTGCGAAAGCTGCTGTTGAACAGCGTCTGGCACGACGGGTCGTGCGTGAAGGTGCCGGCGAGCTTGTAGCCGAAGGCCGAGCCGCCGTTGCCGCCCTGGTCGGTCAGGTCGGCGCGCAGCACGACGTCGAAATTCTGCGAAGGTTTGATCTTGAGCGAGCCGCGCAGGAACTTCAGGTCGCGGTCGAACAGGCCTGCGGCGCTGTTGAAGTCGTTCTTCACCCAGGGGTTCGCCTGCTCGACCACGCCGGCCACGCGCAGCGCGGCGATGTCGCCGAGCGGCAGGCTGGCCGCGCCCTCGAAGCGGGATTTGGCGAAACTGCCGAACTCGAAGGCGCCTGCGCCGTCGAACGAGCGCAACGTCGGCTCGTTGGTGGTGACGGCCACGCTGCCGCCGAAGGTGTTGCGGCCGAACAGCGTGCCCTGCGGGCCGCGCAGCACTTCGACGCGTGCCACGTCGATGAAGCCGAGCAGCGCCTGCTGCGCGCGAGACTTGTAGACGCCATCGACGAAGTAGCCGATCGTCGTGTCGGCGTTGACGGCGACGTTTTCGGTGCGCACGCCGCGAATGGCCGGTCGCGCATCGACGCCCGAGCGGCCGAAAGTGAAGCCGGGTGACATCACCTCCATCTGCGACAGGTCGGTGATGTTGCGCTCCTGCAGCGTCTGGCCGTTGACCGCGGTGACGGAGACGCTGACCTTCTGCTTGTCTTCGGCGCGGCGGTTGGCGGTGACGGTGATGGACTGCACTTCGCCCGTGTCCTGCGTGCGCGGGCCGGGTGCAGGCGCTGGCGCTGGTGCCGGCGCTGGCTGCGCCGCGACGCTGCCGCTGCCGGCCCATGCCGTCAGGGCGAGTGCAATCTGCGTGGCCAGAAGGGATCGGTGCGCAAAGCGTGCCATGAGAGTCCTTCGAAGGGTGGGTGTTTGCAGTGGGTCCGGTAGCAGTCGATCGACGTACTTCTCAACACAGTTTCGAGCGGCGGCGGTCAGCTTGCAAGCGTATGCAACGCCTATGCAAGCCATCGCGGACAAACCCTGAGCCTGGATGCATCACGTCAACACTTCACTGCCGCAGCAGCGCCGGCAGGCGCGTGTCGTGCGCAGGCATCGCGTTCATCGCTGCGCGCGATCGACGAAGCGCTTGATGGCGACGAAGCCGTTGGCATCGAGCGCCAGGTCGTGCGCGGCCGCGCTGTGCAGCACGCGTTCGTCCCACTCGATCGCCTTGCGCTGGTCGCCCGCGGTCAGCAGCAGTGCCAGCGCGTCGGTGTCACCGGCGTTGCCGACCGTGCGCCACTCGCCGGGCGGCAGCGAGAAGCTGTCCCAGGCGCTGTCGCTGCCGATCAGCTCGTAGCTTTGCGCGCCTTGCGTGGTCTCGACCGACACGCCGATGCGTCCCTGCGTGACGATCAGCACCTGTTTTTCCGCAAGGCGGTGCCGCAACACGCGCCCGCGCGGCGGCAGGCGCAGCCACTCGATCGACACGCCATGCGCATTCGCCACGGGGGCCTGCAGGTTGCGGTCTTGGGCGATGCCCAGCCCGAGCACCGAGGCCAGCTGCGCGCCGCCGCCGGGCAGCGCCGAATCGAGCAGGCCATGCTGCGACCAGCGCAGGTCGGCGAAGCGCACGATGCGCTGCGACATCTCGGCCGCGCTCCAGACGCGCAGCTGCGAAATCTCTTGCGCCGTCATCGGCGCGATGCGCTGCTCGCCCGGCGCCAGTTGTTCGCCGCGCGTCGTGTCGACGATGCGAAAGCGGTCGCTGAGAAACACGCCTCGCCTGGCCGCTGCCTCGAGCGTGGCCGGGCTCCACAAGATGCCGCCGGTGCTGTCGCCGCCGAGCGCGGTGAACAAGAAGCCGTCGTCGTCGCCGATGTTGGTGAAGCCGCGGTACAGCCACGTCGGCACCGAGACGATGTCGCCGACGCCGATGTTGGCATGGCTCGGCTCGGGGTTGAAGCCCCACTGGATGCGCCACTGGCCGCGCACGCAGATGAAGACTTCGCAGGTGAAGTGCATGTGCGGCGTGTTGACCTTGCCCCGCGGGATGCGCACGCCGCCGACCTGAAAGCCGTGCGGCTCGCGCAGGCTCACCGGCTGGCTCGGGTTCTGCGACACGCCCGGGCCGATCAGCGCGTAGTTGTATTTGGGCTGGCACTCGGGCAGGCAGTAGTCGATGAAGGCATCGGTGCTGTAGCGCAGGCTCGCAAACGGAATGAAGCGCGCGGCGAGTTGTTCGGGCGTGATCACGAGCTCATCCCTTGACGGCGCCCTGGGTCAGGCCCGAGACGATCTGTTTCTGGAACACCGCGACCAGAATGATCAGCGGAATCGTGATGCTCACCGCACCGGCGATGCCTTGCATCAGCAGCGCTTCGCTCTCGGCATTGATCGCATTGGCAATCGCCGCGGGCATCGTCATGCCCGAGGTGTTGGTCAGCGCCGAGCTGAGCAGGAAATCGTTGTAGGCGAGCAGGAAGCTGAACAGGCCGGTGGTGACGATGCCCGGCCACATCACCGGCACGATGACGCGCCGGAACGCCTGGAAGCGCGTGCAGCCGTCGACCAGCGCGGCTTCATCCAGCTCGGCCGGGATGCCGGCAAAGAACGCGCGCAGCATCCAGATCGTGAACGGCTGGTTGATCGCCACCAGCACGAAGATCAGCGAGAACGTGCTGCCGCGGATGCCCAGGGCGTCGAACATCGTGAAGAAGGCCGGCAGCAATGTGGAGTGCGGCAGCGCGCGGAACACCAGCGCAACGATCAGCAGCCAGAAGCCGAGCGAGCCGCGATAGCGCGCGAGCGCGTAGCCGGCGAGGCAGCCGACCGAGAGCGAGATCGTCACCGTGCCGAGCGTGACGATGGCGGTGTGGAGAAAGTTGCGGTGAAAGCCTTTGTCGAACCACAAGCCGCTGTAGTTCTCGAACGTGATCGGGGCCAGCCACTTCAGCGGCGCCGAGAACGCATCGACATAGGTGCGCAGCGAGATCAGCGCGGCCCAGAGCACGGGCAGCGTGGCCAGCAGCAGCCATGCAGCGAGCGCGGCGTACAACAGCGCAGGGCCCAGCAGCGAGCGCGGCTTGTTCATCTCGGTGGGCGTCTGCGTTCGCCCCCTCCCCCTGCAAGGGGGAGTGCTGGGGTGGGGGTCCTGTGCCTCACCGCATTACCCCCATCCCAGCCTTCCCCCTTGCAGGGGGCAGGAGCAATGCGGGCGCTTGTCGTTGCTTCATCTCAGAACCCTTGCCGCTGCTCACGCCACGTGCGGCGCAGCAGCGGGATCAGCAGCACCGCGATACCGATCACGGTCAGCACCGCCGCCGCGCTCGCCTTGTACGGGTTGTTCTCCTGCAGCAGGATGAAGTAGGTCAGGTACTGCACGCTGGTCGTGAACGTGCCTTGCGTCAGCACCATCACCGGCTCGAAGACGCGGTACGCG
>JANMHY010000172.1:0-1937 GCA_031375525.1 Burkholderiales bacterium | reverse complement strand
GACAGGCCAGGTGGCCGGCGGCGCCAACATGATCTGCTTCACGACCGGCCGCGGCTCGGCGTATGGCTGCGCGCCGAGCCCGTCACTGAAGTTCTCGACCAACACGGCGTTGTGGCGCAAGCAGGAGGGCGACATCGATCTTGATTGCGGCGGCATCGTCGATGGCGCCGACTCGGTCGATGCCTGTGGTGAGCGCATCTTCCGTTTGATCCTCGACACCGCGTCAGGGCGCAAAACGAAGAGCGAGCTGCATGGTTATGGGCAGAACGAGTTCGTGCCTTGGCAGTTGGGGGCGGTGATGTGATGGGTGAAGGGCAGATTGACGATACGTATCGATAACTTATCATCGACGCCGTGAACGCGATCAACTGGCAGCCCAAGGCGTTGCGGCAATTGCGCAAGATCGACGCTCAAGCTGGCAAGCAGATTCGAAACGCGGTCACGACCGAACTCGCCGATCTGTCAAAGGCCAGGAACGTCAAGGCGCTGACGAATCACGGGTACAGCCACAGGTTGCGCGTGGGCAGCTATCGGGTCTTGTTCAACTTCGACGGCGCAGTCCACATCGTCAGCATTGAAGAGGTCAGGAAACGCGATGAACGCACGTACTGAATTTCAGATCATCGTCGGCGCGGACGGCAAGCCGGCTTTCGTGGTCGTGCCCTACGAGCAATTCCGGCGCATGCGCGGCGGCTTCACCAAGGGCACCGTGCCCAACGAAGTCGTCAACCTCGCCTACGAGCGCGGAATGTCGCCGATGGCGGCGTGGCGCGAGCACTTCGCCCTCACCCAAGCCGAGGTGGCCGCGCGCATCGGCATCACGCAAGCGGCGTACGCGCAGATGGAGCGCGTGAAACAGCCGCGCAAGGCAACGCTCGAAAAGGTGGCCGAAGCGATGGGGCTCGAGGTGGAGCAGCTTCGGTGGTGAACAGCCTGACCGCGAGCCAGGCCCGCGCCAGGCTTCACCGCCTCATCGATCAGGCGGCCGAGTCGCATGATCCGATTGTCATTGCCGGCAAACGCAACTCGGCCGTGCTGTTGTCCGCGCGCGCATGGCAAGGGATTCAGGAAACGCTGCACTTGCTGTCGATCCCCGGCATGCGCGAATCAATCCGTGATGCGATGGCCGAGCCTCTAAGCAAGAGCGCTAAGGGGCTGCAACGGCGCCGTGGCAACTCGGGGTGGTGAGGTGATGTGTATTTGCCGGCGTACTCAACCCTGCCGCGCGTGGCGGCTAGGCGCGCAGCGTCCGATTGAACAACGCCACCGTCCTCGCCCACGCCTGCGCCGCCGACTTCTCGTCGTACCTCGGCGTCGTGTCGTTGTTGAAGCCATGCTGCGTGCCGGCGTACTTGAAGGCCGCGTACTTCACGCCGGCGGCCTTCAGCGCCACTTCGAACGGCGGCCACATCGAGTTGATGCGCTCGTCGTCGCCGGCGAACATCAGCGCCAGCTCGGCCTTGATCTTCGGTGCATCGGACGCCGGCACGGACGCGCCGTAGAAGGGCGCGCCGGCCAGCAGTTCGGGCACGCGCGTGGCCAGGAAGTTGACGATTCCGCCGCCGTAGCAAAAGCCCACCGCGCCGAGCTTGCCGTTGCCGCCGCTGATCTTGCTCGCATACGCGGCGGCGGCGACGAAATCTTCGCGCGCTTTGGCCTGGTCGATCTTGGCGAAGGCGTCGCGCGCCTTGTCTTCGTCGCCGGGGTAGCCGCCGGCGGTGGTCAGCAGGTCGGGCGCGACGGCGATGAAGTTGTCCACCGCCAGGCGCCGCGCAATGTCTTCGATGTGCGGGTTCAGGCCGCGGTTCTCGTGGATCACGAGCACGACGGGCAGCGTGCCCAACGCGTTCGCCGGCCGCGCAATGAGTGCGTTGATCTTGCCGTGGCCGGCGGTGGCGGGAATCTCGACGCGCTCGGTCTTGATGCGCGCATCGGCG
>JANMHY010001008.1:0-3993 GCA_031375525.1 Burkholderiales bacterium | reverse complement strand
TGCAGCGCGGTCACGCCACCGGTGGTGCCGGCGACCTTGAAGTCCATGTCGCCCAAATGATCTTCGTCACCGAGGATGTCGGTCAGCACCGCGAAGCGGTTGCCGTCCTTGATCAGGCCCATCGCGATGCCGGCGACATGCGCCTTCATCGGCACGCCAGCGTCCATCATCGCCAGGCAGCCACCGCAGACCGAGGCCATCGACGACGAGCCGTTGGACTCCGTGATCTCGCTGACGACACGCATCGAGTACGGGAATTCTTCCTTGGTCGGCAGCATCGCCACGAGAGCGCGCTTGGCCAGTCGGCCGTGACCGATCTCGCGCCGCTTCGGCGAGCCGACGCGGCCGGTTTCGCCGGTGGCGAACGGCGGCATGTTGTAGTGCAGCATGAAGCGCTCTTCGTACTCACCGGCCAGTGCGTCGATGCGCTGCGCGTCGCGGTCGGTGCCGAGCGTGGCCACGACCACCGCCTGCGTCTCGCCGCGCGTGAACAGCGCCGAGCCATGGGTGCGCGGCAGGATGCCGGTGCGGATCTCGATCGGGCGCACGGTACGCGTGTCGCGGCCATCGATGCGCGGCTCGCCGGCAAGAATTTGCCCACGCACGATCTTGGCTTCCATGTCGAACAGCAGGCCTTCGACCTTGACCTTGTCGAACTCGACGCCTTCGGCCTTCAGCGCCGCCATCGTCTCGGCATACGCGGCGCGCGTGGCTTGCGTGCGCGCCTGCTTGCTGCGGATCTGATACGCCGCGTTGATCTTGTCTTGGGCCAGGCCCGTCACCTTGGCGATGAAAGCTTCGTCCTTCGCGGGTGCGGCCCACTGCCACTCGGGCTTGCCGGCGTCACGCACCAGCTCGTTGATCGCAGCGATGGCGATGTTGCCCTGGTCGTGGCCGAAGACCACGCCGCCGAGCATCACCTCTTCGCTCAACTGCTTCGCTTCGGACTCAACCATCAGCACAGCCGCTTGCGTGCCGGCGACGACGAGGTCCAGTTGGCTCTCGGCCAGTTGCGTCTTGCCCGGGTTGAGCACGTACTCGCCGTTGATGTAGCCGACGCGCGCGGCGCCGATCGGGCCGTTGAACGGGATGCCGGAAATCGACAGCGCAGCGCTGGTGCCGATGAGCGCGGCGATGTCGGCCTGCACTTCCGGGTTCAGCGACAGCACGTGGATCACGACCTGGACTTCGTTGAAGAAGCCGTCCGGGAACAAGGGGCGGATCGGGCGGTCGATCAGACGCGAGGTCAGCGTCTCGAGCTCGCTCGGACGGCCTTCGCGCTTGAAGAAGCTGCCCGGGATCTTGCCGGCGGCATAGGTCTTCTCGATGTAGTCGACGGTCAGCGGGAAGAAGTCCTGCCCCGATTTGGCTTCGGTGCGCGCGACGACAGTCGCCAGCACGACCGTGCCTTCGATATCGACGAGAACAGCGCCAGTCGATTGGCGGGCGATCTCGCCGGTTTCCATCGTGACCTTGTGCTGGCCCCACTGGAAGCTCTTCGTGACCTTGTTGAACATGCTCATGGTCTCTCCTGTTTGTCTAGCGATGAAGGAGAAGCGAGCCGTCGGCGGGATGCCATTCCAGAGGCGCTCTTTGAAAAGAGCGGCGTTGGAATGACATGAGCAGCGCGTGAAGCAAGCGTCTCCATGAAAACAGGGACAGGGCGCGAGAGCGCCTCGTCTCCTGTTTACTTGCGCAGACCCAGTTTCTGGATCAGCGTGGTGTAGCGGTCAGCGTCCTTGTCTTTCAAGTAAGACAGCAGGCGCTTGCGCTGGTTGACCATCTTCAGCAGACCGCGCCTGCCGTGGTGGTCCTTGGCGTGGGTCTTGAAGTGGGGTGCGAGTTCGTTGATGCGTGCGGTGAGCAGCGCCACTTGAACTTCGGGGCTGCCGGTATCGGCGGCGCCACGGGCGTTGGCCTTGACGACGTCGGCCGTTTGAGCGGTAGTCAGTGACATGGTGGACGCGATTTCCTGAGTTCGTGGAAACCGCCCAGGTGCCCACATTGCATGGGCCATCACTGTCTGCGGTTTCCGGTTTTGACTTGCGGTCACGGGTGAAACCGACCCATGCCGTGCTGGCGCCTTCTTGCGAAAGCCTGCGGATTATAGGCGCAGTGCCCGCTCCAGCCGGGCCAGGCCTTCGGTGAGCCGCGTTGGTTCGCGTGACGCGAAGCACCAGCGCAGCCAGCCTTGGGCTTCGTCGCCGAAGGCCACGCCGGGCGCCAGGCCCAGGCCGTGGTCGGCGACGAGGTGCTTGGCGAAGGCCAGAGAGTCATCCGACAGACCGGGCACGCGGAAGAAGGCGTACATGCCGCCGTTCGGTCGCGCCACTTGGATTTTGGGCAGGCTCTCCAGGCCATCGACGAGCGTGTCGCGGCAGGCTTGCATGCGTCGCGCAAGAGCGGGAACGGTCGTCTTGGCGCCGTGCAAGCCCGCCAAGCCGGCGCGCTGCACGAACACCGGCGCGCAGGAGGTGTTGAACTCGATCAGCTTGCCGATGGCATCGAGGTGGCCGTTCGGCAAGACCATCCAGCCGAGCCGCCAGCCGGTCATCAAGAAGGATTTAGAGAAGCTGTGGACGACGATCAGGCGGTCATCGGGCTCGGCGATGTCGAGAAATGACGGCGCCGTTGCACCCTCACCGAACCAAAGACGCTCATACACCTCGTCGGCCACGATCCACGTGCCGGTACGGCGGCAATGCTCGAGGATCGCTTGCTGTTCATTGCGCGTCAGCGTCCAGCCTGTCGGGTTGTTCGGCGCGTTGACGAGCAGCATGCGTGTGGCCGGGGTCACCGCGTCGAGCAGCGCTCGCACGTCGAGCGTCCAAGCGCCGTCGCGCGGCACGAGCGAGACGCGCTTGACGTTGGCGCCCATGATGGCCGGCTGTGCGGTCAGGTTCGGCCACACCGGCACGACAGCAATGACCTCATCGCCCTGCCCCGCGAGCATCTGCGTGGCCAGCATCAGCGCCGAGACACCGGACGAGGTGACTGCGATGCGATCGACTGACACCGGCCGGTGCAAAGCGCTCGTGTAGGCGGCCAGCGCCTCGCGCAATTCGATCAGGCCGAGGTTGTGCGAGTAGAAGGTTTCGCCACGCGCCAGCGACTGCGTCGCCGCGTCACGGACCTCATCGGGCGTGACCTCGTCGCTCTCGCCGAACCAGAACGCGAGCACGTCGTCGCGGCCGATGCCGGCGTTGGCCACTTCGCGGATACGCGAGGCCGGCAGGTTCTGGATGGCGTTTCTCATCAGTCGAACTTTGTCATCTTGCAGCTCGTCGGCATCTCGACCTCGTTGGCTTCAAAGCGGCGCACCGTGCGAAAGCCGAAGCCGGAGCCTTCGATATCGTGCTTCACGCCGGGCGTGCCGACGCGGTCCATCACGCTGACGACTACCGGCTGCTGCAGTTGGTGGTCGCTCGCGCGCATCGTCGCGTTGTGAAAGCCACCGAGGTGTTTCGCGTCGAAGCGCGCGCCTGACAACGCGCGCGACACCGCGCCCGCCTCGGCATTGCCCGCACGCTCGACGACCGCCGCCAGCATCTCCACCAGCGCCTGCATGCGCAGGTGCACATAGTCGTCGCGCGGCTCGGCAAAGCGCTTTCGAAAGCTCGCATAGAACGCGTCCGACGCCGCGCCACCGACGTTGGGATGCCACTCGGCCACGGCATAGACCGCGCCGACGCCGGCCTCGCCGATCGCAGCCGGCGCACCGAGCGCATTGCCGTAGAAGGTATAGAACTTGAGGCCCGCGCGGACCTCACGCGCCGCTTTGACCAGCAGCGTCAGGTCATTGCCCCAGTTGCCGGTGAGCACCGCCTGCGCGCCACTGGCCTGGATCTTCGCGGCGTACGGCAGGAAGTCCTTGATGCGGCCGAGCGGGTGCAGCTCGTCGCCTACGATCTCGATGTCAGGCCGCTTCGAAGCCAGCATCGCCCGCGCCTGCTTCAAGACATGCTGGCCGAAGCTGTAGTCCTGGCCGATCAG
>JANMHY010000976.1:0-6184 GCA_031375525.1 Burkholderiales bacterium | reverse complement strand
GAGCCCAAGACCATAGGCCCGTCGCGGACCGGGCGCAAGCGGTTGGCGCCGATGTGATCAAAATGTGAAAGTCACGCGATGCTGACGCGACCAGCACAGCCCACCCTCCACCCTGCCGAAGCAAGCCCCCAAGCCCCGCCGCGTCCTGGTGATCGAAGACGACCGCGAAATCGCGGCGCTCGTGCGCTTGCACCTGGTCGATCTGGGCTGCGAGGTGCACCTCGCCGACGACGGCGCGGCCGGCCTGGCGCGCGCCCAGGCCGGGGCTTTCGACCTGGTGATCCTCGACGTGATGCTGCCCGGCATGGACGGCCTGGAAATCTGCAAGCGCCTGCGCGCCGGCGCGGACTACCTGCCGGTCCTGATGACGACCTCGAAGGCCTCCGAACTCGACCGCGTGCTCGGCCTCGAACTCGGCGCCGACGACTACCTGACCAAGCCCTTTTCCGTCGGCGAACTGATGGCGCGCGTGAAGGCCATCTTCCGCCGCGTCGACGCGATGGCCGCGGCGGCCGCCAAGCAGCCGCCGGCCGCGCTCAGCGCCGGCGAGCTGTCGATCGACCTCGATCGCCGCGTGGTCACGCTGGCCGGCCGGCCGGTGGAGCTCACCGCCAAGGAGTTCGACCTGCTGGCCCACTTTGCGGCGCACCCCGGGCGCGTCTTCAACCGCGCGCAGTTGCTCGACAAGGTCTGGGGCTACTCGAACATCGGCTACGAGCACACGGTCAACTCGCACATCAACCGCCTGCGCGCCAAGATCGAACAAGACCCGGCCAAGCCGCGCTACATCCTCACCGTCTGGAGCGTGGGCTACAAGTTCGCCGAGTTCGGCTGAGCGTCTGCGGTCGAAGGCTGCACAGCGAACCAGCGTTGCTCGAGCAGCGCGCGCAGCTTCATGCGAGCGCGGTGCAGGATGACATAGCAATTGTCCGCAGAGATGCCCAGCACAGGGCAGATCTCTTTGACCTCCAGTCCCATCACCTCGCGCATCGTGAAGACACGCGCCGCTTCCTTGGGCAGACAAGCGATGCAGCCGTCGAGCACCGCGAGCAGTTCGCGGCTGGCGAGTGCAGCCTCGGGGTTGCCCCAGCTCGCCGGTGCCGCCTGCCAGTGGCCGTCCGCGGTGAACAGCGTCTCGGACGCGTCGGCCAGCTCGTCGTCATCGGGCATCTCGGCCAGCGCCTCGCGCGCGCGAAGGCGGAAGATGTCGGTGATCTTGTGCTTCAGGATGCCGTGCAGCCAGGTCTGCGCTGAGGAGCGGCCGGCAAAGCTGTGCGGCGCCTGCAACGCCGCGGCCAGGGTGTCCTGCACGGCGTCATCGGCATCGGCGGCGTTGCGCAAGGCCCGCCTTGCGTACAACGTCAGCGCGCGGCGGTAGCGCTCGAGGTCGATCGGGCGCAAACCGGCCGGCGCCGCGCGAGGCGGCTCGCAGCCGAGGGGGCGCTGTGCAGTGATCGTTGCGGTTGGCATGAAAGCTCCCCTCCGAGTCGCTCGGACATGCCCGCCGCGCGCGCTACAGCAGTTTGCGGTGAAGGGTCGCGCGGCGTCGGGCTCAGGGACTGTGAGCGCGAGGCCTCGCGCCGGATTCACGCCGAAGTCGCTTTTCGGTCACATCGCATCGATGTGACCAGGCCGTCGGGATCGACAGGCCTTAGCGCGGAGGTGAGCGCGGAGGTCAGCGCGGTGGCTGGCCCACCGGGTCGGCCTCTTCGTCCTCGATGTCGCCCGTCTCGGCGATCTCGGCGCGCCAGCGCTCGCGGTAGTCTTCGGCCTCGTGCCAGGCCTCGTCGGCGTCGAAGCGCGGGTCGTCCTCGGCCAGCAGCATCAACTGCGCCACGGCGTCGAAGTGCAATCTGCTCATGCGCTCGATGGCCGCCCACAGCAGGCGGTTGCTCTGCAAGGCCAGCTCGCCGTGGGTGGCTTCGGCCAACAGCTCGCGCAACAGGTCGGTCTGTTTCTCGACGCTGTCCAGCGCCGGCACGCCGAGCGTGCGAAAACGCGGCAACAGCACTTGCTCCTCGAGCTTCAGGCGCAACTCGATGGCCAGCAGCGCGCGCCGCGATGATTGCGTGTTGCCGCTGCTGCGGCGGCGCTCGCTGGCGGCCAGCCTCTCCACGGCCAACGCCGATTCGGCGAGCAGATTCAGCAGCGGCGATTCGGCGACGGCCAGCGCGTTCGCCAGCGTCATGGCTGCGCCGGCGCGGGGCCGGTCTGCGCGCCGACGATCGGCAGCGCGCCGCCTTCGCCTTCCCAGGTGGTGACTTCGGTGGGTTTCGATCGGCTCTGTTGCTGCTGCTGCTCGCGCGCGCGGCGGCGCTGGTCCCAGCTCAGGATCAAACAGGTGGCGGCGATGACGGTGGTCAAGCGGATGATCATGGTGGTGTCGCAGGCGGTGTCGATGGGTGGGTGGCAGGCGGCGTGGCCGGCCGTTGCTGCGGCAGGCTGCCGAGCAACGCGGCCAGCGTGCCCGGGTTGAGGAGGCTTCTGACCAGGCCCGACGTGAGTTGCGCGCCCAGACCCGCCCACACCGCTGCCGAAACACGGCTGCGCCAGGGTCGCCAGACGACCATCGCTGCGCCCGCGGCCATGGCAATCGACAACGACGCCACCGGGTGCCTGCACACCAGCGGCTTCAAGGCATGGCTGCCAGCGTCGGTTGCGATGTCCAGGACCGGGCGCGCCGGATGGCGACGCCACCACAGGCGCAAAGCGCGCAAGACCCCGTTGAATACGGCAGGCGTCGCGCTCGACCCGGGCGACGGCGACGCACGACCTGAAGCGATGTCGTCGTCGTCGCGGCCGTCGAGCTTGCGCAGCTCGGCTTCGATCGACGCCCGCGAGACTTGCAGTCGTTGCAGTGCAGGCTGACTGATCATGTGCTTGCTTTCAGCAGCGCGAGATCGGATTCGAACTGTTGTGCCACCGCGGACCCGCCGCTGCCGGTGACGCGGCGGCGCGCCAGCCACCAGCCCGCCAGCGCGAGCAGAGCGGGGGCCAGCGGCACGGCCCACAACAGCCACGGCATCGGCGGCGACGCCACGGCGCCATGGAGCATCAACGCGACGCCGCCCAAGGTCAGGCAAAGCAGGAGGCCAGCAGCCAGCAACGCCCAGCCGAGCATGCGCACCTGCCACTCGGCCAGAACTTCACGGGCGCTGGCGGCCGCCAGCTCGGCGTAGGCGCCGGCATGGTTGGCCAACAGGTCCGGCCGTGCCAGCGCCAGGCGCAACAGCGGGTGCAGCATGGCAGCGCGTCGGCGGACAGTTCAGTGCAGGATCAGTGGCGCGCGCGCCCGAGCAGGCCGGCCAGCGCCATCAGCGCGGCGCCGGCCGCAGCGGCGATCAGCATCGCGCGCACCGGCTCGTCCTTGACGTAGGCGATCGCACTGTCGGTGACCTGGTTGAACTGCGCCTTGACCTGTTGCGTGCCTTGCTGCAGCCCTTGTTGCAGCTTTAGCGTGCCCTGGCGGGCGGCGTCGGTGGCGCGCTCGGCGGCGCGTTCGACGGCCAGCGGCACCGTCGCTGCGGTATCGGCGATCTTGTCGATGGCGCGCTCGACGGCCGGCGTCGAAGTGGGGAAGGTCGGGGTGACGGTCTGGTTCATGGTGATCTCCGGGTCGGGGTCGGTGCAGCGCGGTCAGCGCTTGCGGAACATGCTGAAGACGAAGCTGGCGATGGCCAGCACGATGAAGACCACGAACAGCACCTGCGCGATGCTGGCCGCGCCGGCAGCGATGCCGGTGAAACCGAACAGGGCGGCGATGAGCGCGATGACGAAGAAGACAACGGCGTAGTGAAGCATGGCTCTCTCCTGGTGACAGGGCGCGCAGCAATAGCGCTGCGGTAACTCCAGTGTGATCGGCGGCGCCGGCGCGCCGCATCGGGCGCCGCGCCGCGCGCTTGTGGGAGCAACGAGGGTGAACGTGTCGGACAGCGCCGACATGCCGCCGTCAGGCCGCGCGCGGCTGCGGCGGGCCGGCCGGCAGCACGGCGCTGACGGTCGTGCCCTGGCCCGGCGACGAGCTGACCTGCAGCCGCCCGCCGCGGGCCTGCACGCGGTAGCGCATGCCGACCAGGCCCTGCGTGCTGCCGCGCACGCGGCTGGCGTCGAAGCCCTTGCCGTCGTCGCGCACGGTGGCGACGATCTGGTCGCCCTCGCGCGCCATGCGCACATTGACTTCGCTGGCTTGCGCGTACTTGGCGACGTTGGTCAGCGATTCCTGGACCATGCGGTAGAGCGTGATCTCCGCGGCTTCGTCGAGCTGGAACGGCTCGATGTCGGTCTTGATCTTCAGGTCGGCGCGGGCGCCGAGTTCGCTGGCCAGGATCTCGACGGCCGCCTTCAGGCCGAGGTTGGACAGCGACGACGGCCGCAGGTCTTCGATGATGCGGCGCTTCAGGCCGATGCCGTCGTTGAGCGTGGTCGTCAGATGGGCCAGGCGCTCGTCGATCTCGGGGCTCTGCACCTCGGCCAGGCTGCGCTTCAAGCGCGCCGCGTCGAGCTTGGCCGCCGTCAGCAGCGCCCCCAGTTCGTCGTGCAGTTCGCGGGCGATGCGTCCGCGCTCGTCTTCGCGCGCGGTCTGCAGGTCTTCGGCCAGCCGCGTCAGCTCAGCTGTGCGGTGCGCCACTTCGGCTTCGAGGTGATCGCGCTCGACCTGCAGCTCGCCGGCATGGCGGCGCCGCGCGGCCTCGAGCGTGGCGCTCTGGCGCAGGTACATCGCCAGCGCCAACAGGCTCAAGGCGACCATCGTCGCCACGCCGATGCGTGACAGGCGCAGCATCGCGAAGACCTCTTCGCGCTCGGCCCTGACGCGCTCCGACTCCAACGCGAACAGGCGCTCCGAGGCCGAGCGGATGCGGTCGATCTGCTCCTTGCCGACGCCGGAGAGGATCAGCTCGCGCCAGGCCTCGTCGCGCCCCTGGGTGTGCAGATCGATCGTCGAGGCCAGCTCGGCCAGCTTGCCGGCGGTGTTGGCCTTGATCTCCTCGACCGTGGCCGCGGCGACGGTGTCGCCCTGGTAGTAGCGTTCGAGCCACGCCAAGGCTTCGCGCACCTTGCCGATCGAGTCGCGGTAGGGCTGCAGATATTCGTTGCGGCCGGTCAGCAGGTAGCCGCGCTGTCCGGTCTCGACGTCGATCAGGCCGCGCCAGACCTCGTTGATGCGCTGCCGCGCCAGACTGCGCTCGCCCAGGCTTTCCAGCGCCGCCGTCGAGCGCTGGTAGCTCGACTCGTTGATCACCAGCGCCAGCAGCGCCGCCAGCGCCGCCAGCGGCAACACGAAGGCACTGCGTTGCCAGCGGCTGAAGACGCCGGCCAGGCTCACGTCAAGACGCCTGGGCTCGTGTCGGTGCCGCCGTCGGCCAAGCGCGCGCAGTACAGCACCAGGTCGTCGAGCTCGTTGGATTTGTCGAAGACGCGGTCCGCGCCGAGCTCGAGGCACTTCTTGCGCATCTCGTGCGTGGCGTAGTTGGTCAGCACGACGCGCTTGCCGGGCAGGTTGCCCTGGGCGGCGCGCTTCAACACGCCGAGGCCGGAGCCGGCCTTGAGGAAGACATCGATGATCACCAGATCGACGCTGCGGCCGTCGGCAGTCAGCCAGTTGACCGCGCCATCTTCATCCGGCGCCGAACCGACCACATGAACCGGCGCCAACTCTTCGAGCGTTGCAACGAGGTTGTCGAGAATGATCGGGCTGTCTTCGACGATGAAGGTGCGCAAATGCGGCATGGGTGAAGGCTGTAGGCCCATCGGGCGCCACGGCGGCAGATGCAGCCACGGGCTTCGACGCATTGTGATGCGCGAGCCGCAGCGATGCGCCCGGTAGTCGCGTCGCGCCGTTGCATCCTTCACGCGCACTGCCCATGCCTGCAGTGCGCCCGCTCACGGTGGTCCCACCGCGTCGGCGGCCTCCTACCCCGCGACGCTGTCGATGCCGACAGACGCGCGGACGCTTTGCGATCAGGCTGCGGAGATGTCTTCGAGCATTGCGGCAGCGTGCGCCGACCCGCACATCGAGAGTCCCATGATCCGCATCGCCATCGTCGACGACCACGCCATCGTGCGCACCGGGCTGAAGAAATTCCTGTCCGAGACCGGGGATTTCTGCGTGACTGGTGAGGCCAGCAATGGCCGCGAGGCGCTCGAACTGGCGCGCAAGGGCGAAGCCGACGTCATGCTGATGGAC
>JANMHY010000974.1:0-2048 GCA_031375525.1 Burkholderiales bacterium | reverse complement strand
AACTCGATGGGCGGCATGCACACGTGGCTGTGGGGCGTGAACCACCCGGATTTCATGGACGCGCTGGCGCCGATGGCCTCGCAGCCGACCGAGATGGCCAGCCGCAACTGGATGCTGCGTCGCCTCATCACCGACTCGATCCGCAATGATCCCGAATGGAACGGCGGCAACTACACGACGCAGCCGAAGTCGGCGCGATTCGCCAGCGTGTTCTACGGCATCGCCACCAACGGCGGCACGCTCGCATACCAGAAGGCTGCTCCGACGCGCGCGCTGGCCGACAAGCTGGTCGACGAGCGCCTCGCTGCACCGTTCACCGCCGACGCCAACGACGTGCTCTACCAGTGGGACTCGTCACGCGACTACACCGTGGCGCCGAAGTTGGATCGCATCAAGGCCGCGCTGCTCGTCATCAACGCCGCCGACGACGAGCGCAACCCGCCCGAAACCGGCTTGATGGAGCGCGAGTTGAAGCGTGTGCCCGGGGCGAAGCTGCACCTGATTCCGGCCAGCGACGACACCAGCGGTCATGGCACGACCGGGCGCGCGAAGTTTTACGCGGCGCAGCTCAAGCAGTTGCTGGAAAGCGCACCGAAACGTTGAGTTCTCACTGTGGCGCCGCCAGCAACTGCCCGCCGCCGTAGCTGCTCTGCTGCGGCGCCTCGCCACCGCGCGTCACCTTGACCGCGCAGTACTTGAACTCCGGAATCTTCGCAAACGGATCGAGCGCGGCATTGGTCAGCGTGTTGATCGCCGCTTCGTAGTAGCAGAAGGGCACGAAGACCGCGCCGCGCGGCATGCCGTCGTCGGCGCGTGCGTACAGGCATACCGTGCCGCGCCGCGAGGCGATCGTCACCAGATCGCCCGGCTGCGCGCCGAGCGCGTCGAGGTCGAGCGGATGCACCAGCGCCGTCGGGTCGGGCTCGAGCGCGTCGAGCATCGAGGCGCGGCGCGTCATGCTGCCGGTGTGCCAGTGTTCGAGCTGGCGGCCGGTGATCAACACCAGCGGGTACTCGGCGTCGGGCCGCTCGGCGGCGGGGATGATGTCGGCCGGCACGAAGCGCGCTTTGCCGCCTTCGCGCGGGAAGTCTTCGGTGAAGACCACGCTCTGCCCCGGGTCGCCTTCCTTCTCGCAAGGGTAAGTGACTGCGTGGTCGCGCTCGAGCCGCTCCCACGTGATGCCGCCGATGCTGGGCATCGTGTGCCGCATCTCGTCGAACACCTCGGACACATGGCCGTAGTTCCAGCCGCAGCCGAGCTGGTTGGCGATCTGCTCGATGATCCACAGGTCCTGTCGCGCATCGCCCGGCGGGTCGATCGCCTGGCGGCCGATCTGCACCAGGCGGTCGGTGTTGGTGAAGCTGCCGGTCTTCTCGGCGAACGCGCCGGCCGGCAGGATCACGTCGGCCAGGTAGGCGGTCTCGGTGAGAAAGATGTCCTGCACCACCAAATGCTCCAACGCCGCCAGCGCATCGCGCGCATGGTTGGCATCGGGGTCGGACATCGCGGGGTTCTCGCCCATGACGTACATGCCCTTGACGCCGCCGGCGAGGATGGACTCCATCACTTCAACGACCGTCAGGCCGGGTTGCGCATCGAGTGTTCCGGGCTCCAGCTTCCATGCGCGCTCGAAGCGCTCGCGCACGCCGGCGCTCGACACATGCTGGTAGTCGGGCAGCATCATCGGGATCAGGCCCGCATCCGACGCGCCCTGCACGTTGTTCTGCCCGCGCAATGGGTGCAGCCCGGTGCCGGGGCGGCCGATCTGCCCCGTCATCAACGACAGCGCAATCAAACAACGCGCGTTGTCGGTGCCGTGCACATGCTGGCTGATGCCCATGCCCCACAGGATCATCGAGGCCTTGGAGCGCGCATACAGCCGCGCCACGTCACGCAGCGTCTCGGCATCGATGCCGCAGATCGGCGCCATCGCCTCCGGGCTGTAGCCCTCGACGTTCTTGCGCAGCTCCTCGTAGCCGGTGGTGCGCTCGGCGATGAACGCGGCATCGACCAGACCCTCGTGCACGATCACGTGCATCAGCGCGTTC
>JANMHY010000973.1:0-12695 GCA_031375525.1 Burkholderiales bacterium | reverse complement strand
TTGCTGCCGCCCGAGTGGCCGGCCGCCCAAGTGACCTTGCGCTGGCGCGGCCGCGAGCATGTGTTCGATCTCGTGCGGGCCCCGCACGAGGCGAGCACTGACGATCGCTCGCTCGCCGTGGGCGCGTGGCTCGACCTCGACACGCTGCACGAGAACACGCACTGGACCGTGGCCCTGCCGCCGCAAATGTCACTTCGTCCTACAGCAGCGGCTGCAAGCGGCCCGCATCATGCTTATCCGTCTGTGGGCAGCACCGTCAGCAGCCCGCAGGAGCAAGCAACATGACCCGCTTCACCCCGCGCCGTATTTCAGCGCCCGTGGCCGCTGCACTGTTGTGTGTGGCCGTGGCCCTGTTGTCCTACGTGGCTCTGGTAGCCTACGAGCCAACCGATCACACGGCGTTCTGGCATTGAATGAGAGTCTTCTCCTGTCCGGTCTGCCAAAAGCAGGTCTATTTCGAAAACTCGGTCTGCCTGGCTTGCGGCAGCGAAATTGCGTTTGCGCCCGATCTGATGCAGATGGTGGCCGTCGGCGCAGCCGATGGCGCGCACCGCACCTGCGTGCAACGCCCCACGGCCGAGGCCTGCAACTGGGCGATCGAGGCCGCTGACCCGATCGAGCGCTGCCGCAGTTGCCGCCTTACCGGCGCCGAGAGCGCCGTCGGCGCCGACGCGCTGCGCGCGCGCGCTGAGGCCGCCAAGCGCCAGGTGCTCTACACGCTGCTGCAACTCGGTGTGCCGTTCGCGGCGAAGATGGGCGACGACGACTTGCAGGGGCTGCGCTTCGTCTGGGCACTGCCGGCCCCCGGCACGCCGACGTTTACCGGCCAGCAGAACGGCACGATCACACTCAACCTGTACGAAGCCGACGACGCCCACCGCGAGGCCCCGCGCGTGAGTGTCGGCGAGCCGCAGCGCACCGTGCTCGGCCACCTGCGGCACGAGTTGAGCCACTTCTTTTTTCATCGCTTCGTCGAGGGTTGGCCGGCGATCGAGAACTTCCGCAGCACCTTCGGCGACGAGCGAGCGGACTACACGGCGGCGATTCAGCACCACTACGAACAAGGGCCGCCTGCCGATTGGCAGCAGCATTTCGTCAGCGCCTACGCCAGCGCCCACCCGTGGGAAGACTGGGCCGAAACCTGCGCGCATTACCTGCTGATGGTCGATGCGGTGGATACCGCCGCGGCGTGGGGCTTGCAGTTGTCGTCGGCCGGCAGCGCGCCGGTGCATCCAGAGCAAGCCGTCGCCACCGCGCCGGTAGAGCGATTGGTGCTCGACCATTGGCTGCCGCTGGCGCTCTTCTTGAACGCCATGTCGCGCAGCCTCGGCTTGGCTGACAGCTACCCGTACCTGTTGCCGCCGCCAGTCATCGGCAAACTGCGCCTGGTGCAGCACGCCCTCACGGCGAGAGGTCAGAGCGCGTGACGATGCTGCGAAAGATCGCCATCGCCTGGTCGGCTTTGGCGCGATCTTGGCGCTCGGGGCCTACCAGCAGGTCAAGCTCCTCCGGTCCGCAGTAGCCGGCCTGCCAGGGTTCGGTCGGCGGCAACGGGGGCTGCGCACGGTCCAAGAGCACGGTCACGAACTCGTGCCGCGGGTCGCTGACGATCGACGCGCGCACGCGCGCCAGCGACGCTGCCGGGCCTTCGAGCCACTGGCAGAAACGGCGCGGTCAGGGGTTGCCGCGGTGTCAAAAGACATAAGCGTCGCGGCCCCGTCCTACCCGAGCCTCGTGCGCGGTCCGACGCGTGTTGGCGCGCTGCGCTGCGACACTCCAGTCCGCTGAACCAGATGAATCATCCCCGCTCGTCTGGTTCAGTGGACTAGCAACGCAAGGGAGACGACATGTCCGCTGTTGGGGTTGGCTACGGCGCTGCGCTGCTGGTGATGGGCGTGCTCGATGCGCTCTGGCTCGGCGTCATCGCGCGCGACTTGTACCGCCGCGAGCTCGGCGAGTTGATGGCCGCGAACGTGCGCGTTGTGCCGGCGGCGTTGTTCTACCTGGCCTACCCCGCCGGCCTGGTGGCGCTGGCACTGCAACCGCAGCCCGAAAGCATGTCGATGGCGGCCTGGCGCAGCGCGCTCGTCGGCCTGGTGGCCTACGGCACCTACGACCTGACGAACATGGCGACGCTGCG
This sequence comes from Burkholderiales bacterium, assembly GCA_031375525.1. Taxonomy (GTDB): domain Bacteria; phylum Pseudomonadota; class Gammaproteobacteria; order Burkholderiales; family Burkholderiaceae_C; genus CADEEN01. Next base: position 10,555 of record JANMHY010000973.1, on the reverse strand, counting down.
CCAGTGGAGCGTCACGCTGACGCTGGCCGACATCGCCTGGGGCGCTTTTGCCAGCGCGCTGGCGGGCACCGCGGCTTTTGCCGCCATGCAGCGTGTAGGACATGTCTGATGGGAACGGCCTTGCCGCGCTGCTAGGCTAATGGGCACAAGGAGCGGCTTCCCATCATGATCAGGGTTGGCATCGTTGACGACCACGCCATCGTTCGCACCGGGCTGCGCCAGTTCCTGTCGGAGCACGTCGATTTGCGCATCACCGGCGAAGCCGCCAACGGGCGCGAGGCGCTGGAACTCGCGCGCGCCGGCGAGACCGATGTGCTGCTGATGGACTTGTCGATGCCCGATCAGGGCGGCGTCGATGCGCTGGCCGCGATCAAGGCGCGTTTTCCCGATCTGCATGTGCTGATCCTGAGCGGATTTCCCGAAGCGCATTACGCGACGACGCTCTTGCGCCAGGGCGCCAGCGGCTACATCAACAAGGAAGCCGACCCGGAAGAGATCGTCAAGGCGATCCGCACCGTGGCGCTGGGCCGGCGCTACATCACACCAGCCGTGGCCGAGATGCTGGCCGACGGCATGGCGGCCGGCAGCGACCGGCCCGCGCACGAGAACCTGTCGGAGCGCGAGTTGCAAGTCTTCCTGCGCCTGGCCAAGGGCGAGACCATCGGCCACATGGCCGAGAGCATGTTCCTGAGCGTCAAGACGGTCAGCACTTACCGCACGCGCGTGCTCGAGAAACTGAAGCTGGCCAGCAACAGCGACTTGACGTACTACGCGCTGAAGAACGGCTTGATTCAGTAGCGCGGCCGTCAATCTCATTCACCGCAGAGGCGCAGAGGACGCGGAGGTTCGCAGAGCAAACAGAAGGAATCCTCTGCGCTTCCTCTGCGTTCTCTGCGTCTCTGCGGTGAATGAAACTGAAATTCGCGTCGTCTCAGCGCGTGCGCGTCACCTTCGATAAATGCGGCGGCGCATCCGGATCACGGCCGCGCGCGCGGGCCAGCGCTTCGGCGAGCACGTAAAAACTCTGGATCGCGCACAGCGGGTCGAGTTCGGGCGCGGCCGTGCCGACCAGCGGCAGAGCGTCGCCGAAGCCCTCGCCTGCGAACAAGACCAACGCACCGCGCGCGTGCAGATCGTTGGCGAGTGCGACCAGACCGGCGTGCGCCGGTCCGCGCGGCGCGAAGACGAGCACCGGGTAGCCGGGCTCGATCAGCGCCAGCGGACCGTGCCGCAACTCGGCGCCGGAGAAGGCTTCGGCCTGGATGCCGCAGACCTCCTTCAACTTCAGCGCCGCTTCCATCGCGATCGCCAAGCCGGTGCCACGAGCGACGACGAACATGCGCTCGCTGCCGGCGAGCAGCGGCACGGCGCGCTCGGCCCAGGTGCTGCCCGCGGCGAGCGCTTGCGCGAGCGACGCCGGCAGCGTGTCGATCGCGGCGGCCAGCGCCGCATCGTCCTGCCAGGCCGCGACCCAGCGCGCGCCGGCCGTCAACTGCGCAATGAAACTCTTGCTCGCAGCGACGCTGGTTTCTTCACCAGCGTGCAGCGCGAACGGCCACGCGGCGGCCTGGGCCAGCGGCGACGCGCTGTCGTTGACGAAGGCCGCGGTGAGTGCGCCGCGCGCTGTGAAGCTGCGCGTGGTCTCGACCAGATCGGTGCTGACGCCCGATTGCGAGAACGCCACCGCGAGCAGCCCGTCGGTGTGCAGCGCCGCGCCGTGCAGCGTGATCACCGACATCGGCAGCGAGGTGACGAGCCGGCCCAGGCGCGCCATGACGAGGTAGGCCGCGTAGTGTGCGGCGTGATCTGAGCTGCCGCGGGCGAGCGTCAGCACGGCGCGCGGCGGTTGTTCTCGCAGCAGCGCTCCGAACTGCGCGTAACGCTCGCGGTCTTGCGCGAGTGCGCGCGCCACCGCCTGCGGCGCTTCGCGCGTTTCTTCAAGCAGCCGCGAGCTCACCATGCACCAACTCACCTTCGACCATCACGCCCTGCACCGCGAGCTGCGCATCGCACTGCACGAGGTCGGCATAGGCGCCGGGCGCGATGGCGCCGCGGTCTTGCAGCCCGAGGTAGCGCGCCGCATGTGTCGACACCCGCTGCGCGGCCTCCACCAGCGACAGGCCCAGCGGGCCGACGAGGTTGCGCAGCGCCTGGTCCATCGTCAACGTGCTGCCGGCGAGCGTGCCGTCGGCCAGGCGCACACCGCCGAGGCATTTGGTGACGCGGTGGCGGCCGAGCGTGTAGTCGCCGTCGGGCATGGCCGTGGCGGATGTTGAATCGGTGACGCAGTACAGGCCGGGAATCGCGCGCAGCGCGGCGTGGATCGCACCGGGGTGCACGTGCAGCAGATCGGGAATCACTTCCGCATGCTGCGCGTGCGCGAGCGCCGCACCGGCGACGCCGGGCGCGCGGTGGTGCAGCGCGCTCATGGCGTTGAACAGGTGCGTGAAGCCGGCCGCACCGTGATCGAGCGCGGCACAGGCGTCTTCGTAGGTGGCCGCGCTGTGGCCGATCTGCACGCGAATGCCAGCTGAGACCAGCGCCGGGATGATGGCCAGCGCACCGGGCAGCTCGGGCGCCAGCGTCAGCACGCGGATCGGCACGATGGCGTGCAGGACGAGGATGTCGTCGATGTTCGGCGCTGCCGCGAACGACGGTTGCGCGCCGAGCTTGTCCGGGCTGATGTACGGGCCTTCGAGGTGCACGCCGAGCACGCGTGCGCCACCCTCCGTGCGTGTGCGCAACACCGGCGCGAGCGCGCACAAGGCGGCTTCGATGTCGGCGCGCGGCGCGGTCATCGTGGTGGCCAGCAGCGACGTCGTGCCGTGCTGCGCGTGCGTGCGCGCGATGGTCTCGATCGCATCGCCGGCCTGCATCGTGTCGGCGCCGCCGCCGCCGTGCACATGCAGGTCGATGAAACCGGGCAACAGGATCGGTGCGCTGCCGTCACGCCACGCATCGTCCGGCGCCTGCGCGCCTTCGACGGCGGCGATGCGCGAGCCGTCGATGACGACGCGGCCGTGCAGCAGCCCCTGCGGCGTGACGATGAAGCCGTCGAAGGTTTTCATGACTTCTCTGCGAGGTAGAACCACTCGTGGCCGGGCAACGCATTCGGATCGGGAAAGACGATATGGCCGTCGTGATCCGCTGGCACCGGCGTGCCGTCGTGGCGCGTGGCGATCAGGTCGCCGGCTTGCAGCGCGTCGAAGCTCGTCCATGTTCTTGCGAAGCGGTCGCCCTCGTGTTCGCGATCGACCACCGTCACCAGACTCAAGCGCTCCAGCGGCGCGGCCGGCGGCGCGAGCGGCAAGTCGGCCAGGCCGAGCAGCGCCACCGCTTGCCGGATCGCGCGGTACGCCACCTCGGGCCCCGCCGGGTCGTCATGCTGGCCGCATTCGAGCGTGACGCCGTAGCCGCCCTGCGCGCGCATGGTCTCGGTCGTGCCGATGCCGTAGCTCGGGTCAGCGTCGGGCAGGCCGCGCGCGCGGCGCCGCGCGGCGCCCTGCGCGTACGCGCTCATCCAGCCGTCGACGATGCGCGCCGGGCCGACATGCTCGGCCAGCCGGCCTTCCGCCGCGGCATGCGCGAATGGTTCCAACGTACCGCGGTTGTCGGCCGGCCCGCGCATCACGAACGGCTGGCCGGGGCTGCGGAACGAATGCAGATCGAGCAGCACGTCGTGCGCAGCGAGCCAAGGGCACAGCGTGTTGGCGATGTGGTCTTCGTAGGCGCGTGGCGTGTCGGTGGGCAACAAGCGCCGGTTCAAGTTGCGCTCGCCCATGCGCGTGCCGCGCTCATAGGCGAGCGGGTTGGTCACCGGCACGAGCGTCAAGCGGCCACGCTCGACGCGCCAGCGCCCGCCGTCGAGTTCGGCCAACACGCGCTGGATGCCGCGCGTGCCCGCGGTCTCGTTGCCATGCACCGCGCCGAGCACGATGAGTTGGGGGCCGGCGGCGAAGCCGGCGAAGTGGTGGGCTCTCAGCATGCGCGTCATTGTCGTTGTCCGAACGCCGGGTCGATCTTCAACAGCGCAGCCGCCGCGAACGACGGCAGCGTGGCCACGCAGACCGAGACGAAGAACATCGTGTAGCCCATCTGCGCTTGTAGCCAGCCGGCCGCCATGCCGGGCAGCATCATGCCCAGCGCCATGAAACCGGTGCAGATCGCGTAGTGCGCAGTGCGGTGCTCTGCGTCCTGGCTCGCCACCATCAGCATGTAAACCATATAGGCGGTGAAACCGAAACCGTAGCCGAACTGCTCGACGACGATGGCGCTGCCGACGAGCCAAAGGTTGCTCGGCTGCCACCACGCCAGCGCAACATAGGCAACGTTGGGCACGTGCATCGCCAACAGCAGCGGCCACAGCGCGCGCTTCAAGCCGACCCGCGCGATGGTGAGGCCGCCCAGGATGCCGCCGACGGTAAGCGCGGCCACACCCGCGGTGCCGTAGACGATGCCGAGCTGCGTGGTGGTGAGGCCCAGGCCGCCCTGCTCGCGCGCATCGAGCAGAAACGGCGCGGCGAGTTTCAGCAACTGCGCTTCGGCCAAGCGGTACAGCAGCAAGAACGCCAGCAGCGTGACGATCTCGCGCTTGTTGAAGAACGCCGCGAAGACGGCGAAGAACTCGGCGACGGTGTTCTTGCCGCGCGCGGCAGCATGGTCGCTCGCCGGACGCGGCAGGATGAACGCGTGCCACAGGCCGGCAACGACGAAGGCACCGGCCAAGAGCGCCATCACGACCTGCCACGCCGCGACATGACTGCCGTGCGCTTCGTACAGCGTGCCGGCGAGCACGACCAGCGCGCCCTGCCCGGTGAGCATTGCCAGACGAAAGAAGGTGCTGCGCACGCCGACGAATGCGGCCTGCTGTTTCTCCGCCAGCGCCAGCATGTAGAAGCCGTCGGCGGCGATGTCGTGCGTGGCCGACGCAAAGGCGAGCAGCCAGAACATGGCCAGCGTGAGCTGCAAGAAGTTCGATGCCGGCAGCGTCAACGCGACGAGCGCGAAAGCCACGCCAACGATGAATTGCAGCGCCACCGTCCAGCCGCGCTTGCTGCCGAACAGATCGACCAGCGGCGACCACAGCGGCTTGATCACCCACGGCAGGTAGAGCCAGCTCGTGTAGAGCGCGATCTCGGTGTTCGACAGGCCGAGGTTCTTGTACATCACCACCGACAGCGTGGCCACGGCTGCGTTGGGCAGCGCCTGCGCGAAGTACAGCGTCGGGATCCAGCGCCACGGATACGCGGTTCGACTCGGGGCCAGCGCGTCGGGGGCAGCAGGCCGGGTGACTGGCGGGGTGGCAGCGTCGCTCACCGCGGCGAGTGTGCACTGCGGCGCATGACAGAAGCGCAGAACAGCGACGCTACACTTTCTCGGCGCGCTGTCCAGGCGTCAATGGCCATCGACCAGCCCAGGTGCAGACACCGATGAACACTCGCCCGACCAGTGCCTCCCTTCGTTCGGCGAAGCTTGCCGCGCTTGCCGTGGCCGGCTTGGCTGGCTGCGCGCACCAGATTCCGCCGCCGCCGACCACCGCCACCGGCTGCATCGAGCTCAAGGGACTGGCCATTCCCGCTGCCGCGATCGGGCTGCCCACCAGCGGCGCGAACGTGACCGATGCGGCCATCGTGCCGCCCGGCGGCACCGGTGCGGCAATGCTCGGCGAGTACTGCCGCGTGCAGGGCGAGATCGCGCCGGTGGACCCGAAGGCACCGAAGATCCGCTTCCAGGTGAACCTGCCGGCGGCCTGGAACGGCAAGGCGATGATGTTCGGCGGCGGCGGCTACAACGGCATCGTCGCCACCGGCGTCGGCAACCTGCCCGCAGGCCCCACCGACAAGCCCTTTCCGCTCGGCCGCGGCTACGCCACCTTCGGCAGCGACTCCGGCCACCAGGCCGGGCCGGCGACCAGCCGCGACGGATCGTTCCTCGCCAACGACGAGGCGCTGCGCAACTTTGCCGGCGATGCGCTGAAGAAGACGCGCGACGCGGCCGTCATCGTCATCCAGCACCGCTATGCGAAGACGCCCGAACGCAGCTACTTCGCGGGCGGATCGACCGGCGGACGCGAAGCCCTGCTGGCCGTGGGCAACTGGCCGCGCGACTTCGACGGCGCGATCGTGCTCTACCCGGCCTGGAACGCCGCCGCGCTGAACCTGCAGCTCGGCGCGATGACGCGAGAGATGGCCAAGCCCGGTGCGTACATGAACCGCGACAAGCGCAAGGCCTTGCTCGATGCATCGCTCGAAGCCTGCGACGCGCTCGATGGCGCACGTGACGGCATCGTGGCCAACGTGCGCGCCTGCGAGGCGAGCTTCGACCCAACCAAGGCGATGCTGCGCGGCAACCCGTTGCGCTGCCCAGGCGGTGCGGACACGGGCAACGATTGCCTGTCCGACGCTCAGATCGCCGGCCTTCTGGCGCTCGAGCGCCCGCTGGTGCTCGACTACAGATTAGCCAGCGGCGAGAGCGGCTACCCGGGCTTCACCGTGTGGGGCACCGACTTCGGCATTCCGAAAGACCACCCGCTGCAGCCGCTGGTGGTGACGCTGGCGCTGGGCACGCAGGCGCCGGCCAATCCGATGCCGCCGGTCAAGCTGCCCGACAGCCCGCCGTACGGCAGCACGTTCTACGAGCAGTGGGTCAAGTACGCCGTGACCCGCGACCCGGGCTACGACCCGTTGACATTCGACCCGCGCGCGCCGGGCCGCTGGCAACAAAGGGTCGTGGACTTGACCGCGCTGCAGGAAGCCACGCGCACCGACTACGCGGCGTTCAAGGCCCGCGGCGGAAAAATCCTGATGGCGCACGGCATGCACGACGCGCTGGTCAGCCCGCGCGCCACACGCCAGTTGATGGAGCGCCTGCGCCGCACGATGGGCGAGGGCGAACTCGCCGGGATGTTGCGCTACTACGAGATCCCGGCATACGGCCACGCGGCGAGCACGACCTTCAATGCCGCCTGGGATTCGCTCGCCACGCTCGAGAACTGGGTCGAGCGCGGCATCGCGCCGCCGCCGCAGGTAGTGGCCGACACCGCCGGCGTGCCCGGCCGCACGAGGCCGCTGTGCGAGTGGCCGGCATGGCCGCGCTATCGCGGCAGCGGTGAAGTGAATGCGGCAGCGAGCTTCGAGTGTGTGCGGGAGTAGATGCAGCGCGACGACTTCCTCGCAAGTGCGCTTGGCGCAGTAAGGCCGCTATCGACCGGCTATTTCTTGATGTCCGTCTTCCACTGCGTGCGAAATCCAAGGGCGCGGTTGAACTCGAAGGGGTTGCAACAGTTGGCCCCCATCACCTTGCATACGTCGGGAACCTTGCGGTTCTGGCGTTGCTTCTTCGGCGCCGACGCGCCTGTAGGCAATCAAGAACGGATCGCGCCCGACCTGCTCGATTTCATCGTCGGTGAGATCGGGCGCATAGCCCTCCGCGATGACCTTTTGCACAAGACCCGGGTCGACTTTCTCATCGAGCAGCAACGCCTTCTTGTTCACGTCATCCTGAAGCCAGGCGAAGAGCAAGTCCTTCTCCGCGTCCTTGGGACCATCCTTGACTTCCTCAAAAATTTCGAACGGCATCTTCACGTGCCCGTGGCTGCCCATATAGGCCAACCACTCCCAATATTCGGGAACTTGATCAATAGGGTAGTAGAGGTTGTTGGCTGTGATCAAGACGTTCGCGTCTGCTAGATACAGCATCGAACGGTCGATCATGTGGAGGTCGCCAACAACGGGTAGACGCTGCGAGGCTTGACCCCCAACACCTTCGCAGCCTTGGAAGGCGACAGTGCCCCTGCGTCCGTGTAGCGACGCGCAAAGTCAAGCATGGCGTGCCCGAGCCTGTGCCGTCGGACGACGTAATAGCTCGGTCCGTCAGAATCCTTTGATTGGTCCTTCTCGCGCCGCCGCTCCGCCACCCAACGTTCGCGGATGCCAGCCTCGAGCGCCCGCCAAGCTTCACGCGTGATACGACCAGCCTTGTACAGCCCATAAGCAACCATCTGCCTGCTCACGCGCCAGCGGTTAGCGTGACCTGCAATCACGTCGATCTGCGCGTCAAGGTCAAGCCCGCCTACGTCGATCGCTTGAACATCCGCCCGGGGTAGCAAGAACTCGCCGGCCACGTCATTGCAGAAGCGTTCGATCCTTTTCTCCGGCGAACCGCCTCCGCTTACCCCCGTAGCCCCGAGCCACAAGTGCGCCAACTCGTGCAACAGCGTGAACGACCACGCCGCCCTCGCGTCACCGTCGTTAATTACGATGAAGGGCGCGATGGGGTCGGCAATCGCAAAGCCACGGAACGCTTCGACCGGGATAGCCGAGTGATGGCTTCCCAGGTTGCCGATCAGAAGGACAAACACGCCAGCTTGTTCAGCGCGTTCTCGCAGCAAGGCGAAAGCACTCTCGGCATCCTTCTGCGCGCGGTACTGCGCGCGCGTGACCTTGAGCAGCTGCTCGATTGATGTTGTCAGCGCCTGGACGCTATCGTTCATGCTGGCCGACCCTACAAACGCTAACGGCCGCACATCTTCATCATCTTCAAGGACAGCGCGCACAAGGCTCTGACGTGCCCGCAGGTCGCGCACAAGCGCATCGACATCGGCGTCAGCAACTACTGTTCGGTCTGCGACGACTGTTCGAAAGTCCTCGCCGCGATCTCCCTTACGCGGCGGCACTGGCAAGTAAAAGGTGAGCAGCGAACGGCGATACACCTTCGCCATGCTCGAAAGTGTCGTTCGCGAGGGCTCTTTCTCACCTTGTTCAATCGCAGCTAAGGAGGCCGGAACAATGCCGATAGCGCGAGCAGCATCCTCCGGCTCTAGGCCGGCGCTCTCTCTCGCCCACCGAAAAACATCAGGGTTGAAGGCCACGGTGCTACCAGTTTACAGAGCCACACTCCGGCCCGTCGCCGCCAACTTTCATGCGGTGCGAATTGGCCGATTCGCGTCAAACGCAAACTGACTCTACGTTGGCTCGCTTCTCGCTGCCCGCCTGTTCACACGCAAGTTCTACAACCGCAGCGTCCGCCCGACAAACAAGATCGGCCCCGTCGGCCGGCCGATCGGCGAGCCGTTGGCGGGCTCGAGCGTTAGCTCGAACAACTGCTGTGTGCCAACCGCGGGCAGCGCCGAGACCGGCAGTGTGGTCACGCGACCCGGCTCGACCAAGCCGAGCGAAGTCGGGCCGGCTGCGCCTTCGGGCTTGGTCCAGAACTGCAGCGCGCGGCCCGGAGGCACGGGCGCGGTGGCGCCCACCGGCACCAGGCGGACCTGTTTGCCGGCGGTGATCTCGACCAGCCAGCCGGTCGTGTTGTCGGCCGGCGCTTGCAGCATCGCCAGATAACGTTCTTCCGCAGCGGCCGGGCCGCGCAGCACGAGCAGCGCGGCAAGCACGAGCGACGCGGCGATGGCTGTCACGCCGGTGATCTGCCAGCGGCGCAAGCGGCGCCACAGCGGATCGTTGCCGGCATCGGCCGCCGGCGTTGCTGTCGCCACCGCGCCCTGCGGACCCAGCCGCGATTCGAGTTGCTGCCACGCGGCCGGCTCCACGGCCGCGGGCGGCACGCGGGCCGCCAGCGGCAGCAGGCGGTCTTGCCAGGCATAGACCTCGGCTTGCAGTGCGGCGTCGTGGGCCAGCGCCTGTTCGACCTCGCGGCGCTCGGCGTCGCTCAAGGTGCCGAGCACGTACTCGCCGGCGGCAGCGCTGCGATCGTCGGGAGTGTCGAGCTTGATCACGACAGGCAGTCCTTCAACGACAGCAGGCCGCGCCGGATCCACGACTTGACGGTGCCCACCGGCGTGTCGAGGCGGCGCGCAATCTGGTCCTGCGTGTAGCCCTCGACGAAGGCCAGCACGATGCAGTTGCGCTTGCTGGCGTCGAGCGCATCGAGGCAGTGCGACAGCGCGCCGGTGTCGATGGCGGGCTCGACGTCGTGATCGCGGCTGGCGACGGCGTCGGCCAGCGCGTCGATGTCGTCACCGGCCGCCGTTTCGCGGCCGGCCGTGCGCGCCACGTCGAGCGCGCGGTGGCGGACGACGGTGTAGATCCAGCCGCGGCCGGAGCCGAGGTCGCGGCGAAAACTCGATGCGCGCTGCCAGATTTGCAGGAAGGCGTCTTGCACCACGTCGCGCGCGGCCTCACGGTCGCGCACGATGCGCTGCGCCACGGCCAGCAGCCAGCGCGCTTCGCGCTCGTAGAGCGAGCGCAGAGCCTGGCGCTCGCCGCGCGCACAGGCCTCGACGGCGGCTTCGTAGTCGAAGGCATCGGGCGTGCTGTTCACGGCGGGGTAAATCGTGTGGTCGTTACGATGGCCTAGAAGCGGGTTGCACATCGGCCCGCCGCAGCTTCGCGCCTTGCATCGCATCCCGGCTCAGGTGGCCCTCACCGCCCATTTCGATGATTCAGTGGACTAGCCTTGGGTTGCCGATCAGGGACAGGACGATCGACGTGTCCAGGCCCGGTACTACTGGTGCGGCTTCGGGACGGATGCAGGCCCGTTGAAATTTGTTGGCGCTGCCACGCGCGATCACGCCGGCGAGATCGCCCGGCACAGGGGC
>JANMHY010000964.1:0-6395 GCA_031375525.1 Burkholderiales bacterium | reverse complement strand
CAGCCCAAGCTGTGCAACCTGAAGATGTTGATCGACATCTTCCTCGAGCACCGGCGCGAGGTGGTGACGCGGCGCACGGTCTACGAGTTGAAGAAGGCGCGCGAGCGCGGCCATGTGCTCGAAGGCCTGGCGGTGGCGCTGGCCAACATCGATGAGTTCATCGAGACCATCAAGACCTCGCCGACGCCGCCGGTGGCCAAGGCGGCGCTGATGAGCAAGAGCTGGGATTCGCCGCTGGTGCGCGAGATGCTGCAACGCGCCGAAGCCGACACGGCCGGTGGCCGCGCCGCCTACCGCCCGGAAGGCCTGGCGCCGCAGTACGGCATGCAGCCCGATGGCCTCTATCGCTTGTCGGAAGATCAGGCGCAGGAAATCCTGCAGATGCGCTTGCAGCGCCTGACAGGCCTGGAGCAGGACAAGATCGTCAGCGAATACAAAGAGGTGATGAGCGAAATCGCCGACCTGCTCGACGTGCTGGCCACGCCGGCGCGCGTGACGACGATCATTGCCGACGAGCTGATCGCGCTGAAGAACGAGTTCGGCGGCAGCAAGCTCGCCGCGCGCCGCAGCCACATCGAGCGCAATGCGCAAGACCTCGGCACCGAAGACCTGATCACGCCCACCGACATGGTGGTGACGCTCTCGCACACCGGCTACATCAAGAGCCAGCCTCTTGCCGAGTACCGCGCGCAGCGCCGCGGCGGCCGAGGCAAGCAGGCGGCTCAGACCAAGGAAGACGACTGGATCGACCAGCTCTTCATCGCCAACACGCACGACTGGATTCTTTGCTTCAGCGATCGCGGCCGCGTCTACTGGATCAAGGTCTGGGAAGTGCCGCAGGGCGCACGCGCGTCGCGCGGCAAGCCGATCGTCAACATGTTCCCGCTGCAACCGGGCGAGAAGATCACCGTCGTGCTACCGCTGACCGGCGAGTTCCGCACCTTCCCGGCCGACCACTACATCTTCATGGGCACCGCGCTCGGCACGGTGAAGAAGACGGCGCTCGACGAGTTCAGCAACCCGCGCAAGGCCGGCATCATCGCGGTCGATCTCGACCCCGGCGACCAGCTCGTCGGCGCCGCACTCACCGACGGCAAGCACGACGTGATGCTGTTTTCTGACGGTGGCAAGGCCGTGCGCTTCGACGAAGACGATGTGCGCGCGATGGGCCGCACCGCGCGCGGCGTGCGCGGCATGATGTTGGAGCCGGGGCAGAACGTGATCGCGATGCTGGTCGCTGAAGACGAGTCGCTGAGCGTGCTCACTGCCACCGAAAACGGCTACGGCAAGCGCACCTCGATAGCAGAGTACACACGCCACGGCCGTGGCACCAAAGGCATGATCGCCATCCAGCAGAGCGAGCGCAACGGCCGCGTCGTCGGCGCGACGCTGGTGCGCCCGGAAGACGAAATCATGCTGATCACCGACAAGGGCGTGCTCGTGCGCACCCGCGTCAGTGAGATCCGCGAACTCGGCCGCGCCACGCAAGGCGTGACGCTGATCGCACTCGACGACGGCGCCAAGCTGTCAGGCCTGCAACGAATCGTCGAGAGCGACGCCGATGACGCCGGAAACGGCAACAACGGCAATGCCAGTGGCGACAACGGAGAGACAACACCATGAACTGGCGCATTGCCCTGATCGCCGTAAGCGCCCTAAGCGCCCTGACCCTGGCCACCGGCAGCGCACACGCGCAGTCGAAGAAGGACCTGATTGCCAAGGTCGTGCAACTGCACATGCCTGGCATCGAGAACGTCGGCCGCATCATCGCCGGTCAGACCTCGCAGCAGATGCTGCAAGCCGCCGGGCAGGCGCTGCCGCGCGTGGCGGCCGACAAGCGCGAGGCCGTCGGCAAGGAGATCCAGGACGACGTGAAGAAGTTCTACGACGAGGTCGAGCCGCTGCTGAAGAAGCGCGCCGTCGAACTCGCACCGGCCACGGTCGGCGCGGCCTACGAAGAGAAGTTCAGCGAAGACGAGCTGAAGGTGGTCATTGCGTGGCTCGAATCGCCGGTGTCGAAAAAGTACGCGCAGATGGACCGTGATCAGGGCAACGCGCTGGCGGAGAAGGTCGTGGCCGACACGCGGCCGACGATCGAGCCGAAGCTGAAGGCGCTCGAAGCCGTGGTGGCCAAGCGGCTCGGCGTGCCGGCCAACGAAGGCAGCGCTTCGGCTCCGAAGCCCGCGGCGCCGAAGAAGAAACCATGAGCGCGCATGGCCGCTCCAAAGCGCTCATCCCGGAGCGCGCAGCGCGCAGGGTAGTCCAGTGAGCGAGCCGGCGCCGGAGCTGCTGTCGCTGCGCGCGCAGATCGACGCGCTCGACCGCGAGCTGCTGGCGCTGCTCAACCGCCGCGCCGCGCTGGCGCTGCAAGTCGGCGAGATCAAGAAGCGCGAAGGCTCGGCGGTGTTCCGCCCCGAGCGCGAAGCGCAGGTCATCGACGGGCTCAAAGCCGAGAACCGCGGCCCGCTGCCCAATGAATCCGTGGCGCCGATCTGGCGCGAGATCATGTCGGCCAGCCGCTCGCTCGAGACGCCGCTGCGCATCGCTTATCTCGGCCCTGCCGGCACCTTCAGCGAACTCGCCGCGCTCGGCTATTTCGGCGCGTCGATCGTGCACGTGCCCTGCGGCAGCATCGACGAGGTCTTCCGCGCCAGCAGCGGCGGCGCGGCGGACTTCGGCGTCGTGCCGGTCGAGAACTCGACCGAGGGCGTGGTCGCGCGCTCGCTCGATCTGTTCCTGACGACGCCGCTGGCGATCGTCGGTGAGACCAGCCTGTACGTGCGGCACAACCTGATGCGCAAGATCGAGGGCATGAAGGACATCGAGGCCGTGTGTGCGCACCCGCAAGCGCTGGCGCAGTGCCACGCGTGGCTGACGCAGCACCTGCCCAACGTCGAGCGCCGGCCGGTGGCCAGCAATGCCGAAGGTGCACTTCAGGCGTCGCAGAACGACAAGCTGGCAGCGATCGCCAGCGAACGCGCGAGCAGCGAGTACGGCCTGCACGTGCTGTCGCCGGCGATCCAGGACGATCCGCACAACCGCACGCGCTTTGCCGTCGTCGCGCTGCCGAGCCAGCACCCGCAGCCGCGCGCCTCGGGCCACGACTGCACCAGCCTCGTCGTCTCGGTGCCCAACAAGCCCGGCGCGGTGCACGACATGCTGGTGCCGCTGAAGAACCACGGTGTGTCGATGACGCGCTTCGAGTCGCGCCCGGCGCGCTCGGGGCAGTGGGAGTACTACTTCTACATCGACATCGACGGCCACCCGGACCAGCCGCAGGTGGCGACCGCGCTGGCCGAGTTGCGTAACGCTTGCGCGTACTTCAAGATGCTCGGCACCTATCCGCTGGACACCCATTGATGTTCAAACAACTCGGCGTCATCGGAACAGGCCTGATGGGCGGCTCCTTTGCGCTGGCGTTGAAGCGCGCAGGACTGGTGCAGCGCGTCATCGGCTATTCGAAATCGCCGTCGACGACGGAGCGCGCGAAGAAGCTCGGCGTCATCGACGACGCCGCCGAGTCGGCGCTGCTGGCGGTGTCGGGCTCGGACATCGTGCTGATCGCTGTGCCGGTGGCGGCCACCGAAGCCACGTTCAAGGCGATCCGCCATCTCGTCGAGCCCGGCTGCCTGTTCATGGATGTGGGCTCGACCAAGCGCGATGTCGTCGATGCCGCGCGCCGCGTGTTGAAGGAGCGCGTGGCCAGCTTCGTGCCCGCGCACCCGATCGCAGGCAAGGAGTCCGGCGGCGTGCAGCATGCGGACGCCGCCCTCTACCAAGGCCGACAGGTCATCCTGACGCCGCTGTCCTCCACCGACCCGGCGCTCGTGCAAAAGGCCGCGGACGTCTGGAGCGCGATCGGCTGCCAGGTACTGAAGATGTCGCCCGACGATCACGACGCCGCGTTCGCGGCCGTCAGCCACCTGCCGCACCTGCTGGCCTTTGCCTACTTCAGCGCCGTGGCGCGCCAACCTGCGGGCAGCGACTACCTGACGCTGGCCGGCCCGGGCTTTCGCGACTTCACGCGCATCGCGGCCAGCGACCCGGCGGTCTGGCGCGACATCCTGATGGCCAACCGCGAGGAAGTGTTGAAGCAGTCGCTGCGCTTTCGGCACACGCTCGATGCGATCGAGCATGTGATGCGCTCGGGCAATGGCGAGGCGCTGGAAGACTTGATCCGGCAATCAGCCGATGCGCGCGCGAACTGGCAGATGAGCGCGACCAACAAGACGCCCGGCTCCCGTTAGATGACAGCCCCTCGCTCGCTGCGCTCGCACTCCCCCGTGGGGAGGGTCAGGCCGACGCTTGGGAGCGGCTCGGCGCTGGCCTGACGTTAGCCAGACGCTGATGTTCGCGCTGCCGTTCCTGGACTTGCCACCGCTGTCGCGCGCCGGCGGCACGGTCAAGCTGCCCGGCTCGAAGAGCATCTCGAATCGCGTGCTGCTGTTGGCCGGCCTGGCCGAAGGGCAAACGCGCGTTCACGACCTGCTCGATTCCGACGACACGCGCGTCATGCTCGATGCCCTTCGCACGCTCGGCTGCGGTATCACACAGGAAGCGGACGTGTACGTCGTGCACGGCCTCGGCGGCAAGCTGGCGGTGCACGAAGCCAAGCTCTTCCTCGGCAACGCCGGCACGGCGATGCGCCCGCTGACCGCGGCGCTGGCGCTGCTGGCCGCGCGCGACGGCGGCCGTTTCGAACTCGCCGGCGTGCCGCGCATGCACGAGCGTCCGATCGGCGATCTGACCGATGCGCTACGCCAACTCGGTTGCCGCATCGACGATCTCGGCACGAAAGGCTACCCGCCGCTGGCCGTCAGCGGCCCGAGCCCGCTCGCCTTGTCGCAGCCGATCCGCGTGCGCGGCGACGTCTCGAGCCAGTTTCTGACCGCGCTGCTGCTCGCGCTGCCGCTGGTCTCGAACGGACAGACCATCACGATCAATGTCGAAGGCGAGCTGATTTCCAAGCCCTATGTCGAGATCACGCTGGCGCTGCTGGCGCGCTTCGGCATTTTGATAGAGCGCGAAGGCTGGCAACGCTTTGTCGTGCCGGCGAACAGCGCCTACCGCTCGCCGGGCGATGTGCATGTCGAAGGCGACGCGTCGTCGGCCTCGTACTTCATCGCCTTGGGCGCGATCGCGGGCATCAAGAAGCCGGTGCGCATCGAAGGCGTCGGCCACGATTCGATCCAGGGCGACATCCGCTTCATCGACGCCGCCCGTGCGATGGGCGCGGACATCCACACCGAGGCCAACGCCGTCGAGATCAAGCGCGGCGCCTGGCCGCTCAAAGCGATCACGCTCGACTGCAACCACATCCCAGACGCCGCGATGACGCTGGCCGTGATGGCGCTCTACGCCGACGGCCCGACGACGCTCGCCAACATCGCCAGTTGGCGCGTCAAGGAGACCGACCGCCTGGCCGCGATGGCCGCCGAGCTGCGCAAGCTCGGCGCCTCGGTGCAGGAAGGCCCGGACTGGCTGCGCATCACGCCGCCGACGCAATGGCACGCCGCCGCGATCCACACCTACGACGACCACCGCATGGCGATGTGCGGCTCGCTGGCTGCGTTCGGCGGCGTGGCGGTACGCATCTTCGACCCGAAGTGCGTCGCCAAGACCTTCCCCGACTACTTCGAAACCCTGTTCAAGGTCGCCGCTGCCGAACCCAACGACGTGCCGGTGATCACCATCGACGGCCCCACCGCCGGCGGCAAGGGCACGCTGGCCGCCGCGGTCGCAGAGCGCCTGGGCTACCGGCTGCTCGACTCGGGCTCGCTGTACCGCGTCGCCGCGCTGGCTGCGCTGCGCGCTGGGCTGCTCAAGGATGACCCGCTCGACGAAAACGCGATTGCCGCACTCGCCGCCAAGCTGCCGCTGTCCTTCAAGCCCGGCCGCATTCGCCTCGGCACCGAAGAAGTGACCGAGGCGCTGCGCGAAGAAGCGGTGGGTGTTGCCGCCTCGCGCGTCTCCGCCCTGCCCGCCGTGCGCCGGGCGCTGCACGAGCTGCAACTGTCGTTCCGCCGCGCTCCCGGCTTGGTCGCCGACGGCCGCGACATGGGCACCGTGGTCTTCTTCGACGCACCGCTCAAGGTCTTCCTCACGGCCAGCGCCGCGCAGCGTGCCGAGCGGCGGCATAAGCAATTGGTTTCAAAGGGCATTTCGGCTAATATCGACAGTCTTCGCGCCGACTTGGAAACGCGTGACCTGCGGGACACCACCCGCGCTGTCGCACCTCTCAAACCGGCGCAAGATGCGCTGTTGCTCGACAACTCCGAGCTGACGATCGAACAGTCGGTCGACAAGGTGTTGGAGATGTGGGCACAGCGCAGGCCTTTTCTGTAGCAACGGAGAAGGCGACAAGGTCCGGCGCTTCCCCTGAGCTGCGCCGGTTG
>JANMHY010000249.1:0-4326 GCA_031375525.1 Burkholderiales bacterium | reverse complement strand
CCGCCGCGTGCAACTGCGTGGCCGCTGGTCCGGCGCGCACACCGTCTATCTCGACAACCGGCAGATGAACGGCCGGCCGGGCTTCTTCGTCGTCACGCCGCTCCTGTTGCCCGACGGCCGCGCCGTGCTCGTGCAGCGCGGCTGGCTGCCGCGCAACGTCAACGAGCGCACGCGCATCGACGACGCGCCGGCGCCTGCGGGCGATGTCAGCATCGACGGCCGCATCGCCCCACCGCCGTCGCGTCTGTTCGAGTTCGACGGCGCCGACACGGGCCGCATCCGGCAAAATATCTATCTCGACATGTTCGCCCGCGAAACGGGTCTGCGGCTGGCGCCGTTGTCGGTGCTGCAGACCGGATCGTCCGACAAGCTGTTGCGCGACTGGCCGGCGCCGGCCACGGGCGTGGCCAAGCACCACGGCTACGCCGCGCAGTGGTTCGGTCTTTCGGCGCTCGTCGTCATGCTCTATGTCTGGTTCCAACTCATCCAACCCCGCCGACAGCGCCGCCACCGCTGAGCCGCTGCAGTTGGCGGTGCATTCGATGCCGCGCCTGGATGCGGCAGCTGAACGCCGCGCCGGCAGCGGACGCGGCAAGCTGTTGTTGATCCTGCTGGCTTGCGCGGCGCCGGTGATCGCGTCGTACTTCACCTATTACGTCGTTCGCCCCGAAGGCCGCAGCAATTACGCGACGCTGATCGAGCCGGCGCGCGAGATGCCGGCCGCGCTGCCACTGATGGACATGCAAGGCCGCGGCGTCGATGCGAGCACGCTGCGCGGCCAATGGTTGCTCGTCGTGGCGGCGCCCGGCGCCTGCGACACCGATTGCGAGAAGCGCCTGTTCGCGCAGCGCCAGTTGCGCGAGATGACCGGCCGCGAGCGCGAGCGCATCGACAAGCTGTGGCTCGTCACCGACAACGCGCCGATCAAGCCCGAGTTGCTGTCGGCGTTGGCGGCCACACCGGCTACACGCGTGCTGCGCGTGCCGGCCACTGATCTGGCCACGTGGCTCGCCGCCGCACCCGGCGAATCGCTGGAGTCGCATCTGTACCTCGTCGATCCGATGGGCCGCTGGATGATGCGCGCGCCGAAGCAACTCGACCCGGCGAAGTTCAAGCGCGATATCGATCGTGTGCTGCGCGCGTCTTCGTCGTGGGACACCGCAGGACGGTGACGGCCATGAGTTCGCTCTTCGACCTTTCGCCCATCTTGCGAATGGCGCTGCTGGGGCTTGTGCTCGCGCTCGGCCCGCTGCTGTGGATCTGGCTGCGTCACCGCGGCGCGTCGCCGACGAAGCGCCTGCATGCACTGACGCTGCTCACGCTGTTCCTGACCTTCGACCTCGTTGTCGTCGGCGCCTTCACGCGCCTGTCGGATTCGGGCCTCGGCTGTCCCGATTGGCCGGGCTGTTACGGCAGTGCGAGTCCGCTCGGCGCGCGCGATGAGATCGATGCTGCGCAGAACGCGTTGCCGAGCGGGCCGGTCACGCAGGGCAAGGCCTGGGTCGAGATGGTGCACCGCTACCTCGCCACCGCGGTCGGCGTGCTGATCGTCGTCATGACCGCGATGGCGTGGTTGTTGCGCGGCAAGGCATCTTCGCCGTCGCCGTGGTGGGCGACGTTGACGCTGGCGTGGGTGATCGCCCAAGGCGCGTTCGGCGCGCTGACGGTGACGATGAAGCTCTACCCCGCCGTCGTCACGCTGCATCTGCTCGGCGGCATCGGCCTGCTGGCGCTGCTGGCGGTGCAGGACCAGGTCTTCGTGCCACGCCCGTTGCGACTGACCCGCGCGCTGTCGGTCGGTGCGTGGGCGACCGCGCTGCTCGTCGTCATGCAGATCGCGCTCGGCGGTTGGGTCAGCACGAACTATGCGGTGCTGGCCTGCCGCGAGGTTCCGCTGTGCCAAGGGCAGTGGTGGCCGCCGATGGACTTCGTGCACGCTTTCACCGTGCAGCGCGAGCTGGGGCAAACGGCGTCGGGCAGCTACCTGCCGTTCGCCGCGCTGACGGCGATTCACATGACGCACCGCGTCGCCGCTGCGGTCGTGCTCGGCGCCATGCTTTGGCTCGCGTGGCGGCTCGCTGCGACGGGCGATGCAAGCTTGCGCCGCTTTGGCGCCGGCATCGCAGCATTGGCCGCACTGCAGATCGCAACCGGTTTGTCGAACGTCGTGCTCGGCTGGCCGATCGTCGCTGCGCTGTTGCACACCGGCGGTGCTGCCGCGTTGGCGGGCCTGCTGGCCACGCTGCTGGCACGCGCGCATGTGCAGCCTCTCGTGTTCGCGCGCACGCACGAGCCGGGCTGGCCGGTGCCGCAGAATCACGTCGTCTCATGAGCCTGCCCGGCCGCCCGAAAGGCGAATACACCGCAGTGCAAAGCACGGAGGTTTCCTGATGAGCACCGCCACCGCACCGCTTGCTGTTGCATCGCCGTCGCGCGTGCGCCAGTTCTACGTGCTGACCAAGCCGCGCGTTGTTCAGCTCATCGTCTTCTGCGCCGTCATCGGCATGCTGCTCGCGCAGCCCGGCTGGCCCGACTGGCGCTTGTTGTTCGTCGCCGCGGCGGGCATCTGGCTCGTGGCCGGCGCCGCCGCGGCGTTCAATTGCATCGTCGAACAGCGCATCGACGCGCGCATGGCGCGCACCGCGTGGCGACCCACCGCCAAGGGTGAACTCACGAACACGCAGACGCTGCTGTTCTCGTCGGTGCTGTGCGTCGCCGGCTGCGCGCTGCTGTGGTGGGGGGTCAACCCGCTGACGATGTGGCTGACGCTGGCCACCTTCATCGGCTACGCCGTCATCTACACCGTGCTGCTCAAGCCGGCGACGCCGCAGAACATCGTCATCGGCGGCGCGTCGGGCGCGATGCCGCCGTTGCTCGGTTGGGCGGCGATGCGCGGCGAGGTCGGCGCCGAAGCCTGGCTGCTGGTGCTGATCATCTTCGTCTGGACGCCGCCGCACTTCTGGGCGCTGGCGCTGTACCGCGCCGAAGACTACGCGCGCGCCGGCCTGCCGATGCTGCCGGTGACGCACGGCAACGACTTCACGCGTTTGCAGATTTTGCTCTACACGCTGGTGCTCTTCGCCGCGTCGTTGCTGCCGTTCATTCAGGGCATGAGCGGCATCGTCTATCTCGTCGCGGCGGTCGCGCTCGGCCTGTGGTTCCTCGTGCTGGCGTTGCGCTTGTGGCGCGCCTACAGCGAAGCGCTGGCGCGGCGTACATTCCGCTTTTCCATCTGGTACCTGGTGTGGCTGTTCGCGGCGCTGCTGGTCGATCACTACACTGTCTGATGACGATGCAACGCCGATCTCTCTTGTTGACCACGGTCGCGCTTGCCGCTTGCAGCGCCGAAAAGCCCAAGCCTGCTTTCAAGAACATCGACATCACCGGCGCCGCCTACGCAAAGGCGTTGTCGCTGCCTGATGTGAATGGCAAGACGCGAACGCTGGCCGACTTCAACGGCAAGGTGACCATCGTCTTCTTCGGCTTCGCGCAATGCCCCGATGTCTGCCCGAGCACGTTGGCCGAGATCGCCGAGGTGCGCACCAAGCTCGGCGCCGCTGGCGCCCAGGTGCAGCCGGTGTTCGTTACCGTCGATCCCGAGCGCGACACCGCGCCGGTGCTCAAGGACTACGTTCGCACCTTCGGCGAAGACGTGGTCGCCTTGCGCGGCACGCTCGAACAAACGCAGGCGGCAGCGCGCGAGTTCAAGGTGTACTTCGCAAAGGTGCCGGGCAAGACCGAAGGCAGCTACACGGTCGATCACACCGCCGGTTCATTCATCTTCGACCCGAAAGGCCAGGTGCGCTTGTTCGTGCGCTACGGCGGCGGCGCGGAGGCGCTGGCGTCGGACCTGAAGCTGCTGCTGTCCGGGGCCTGACGACTCCTGCCTCGCTTCGCTCGCGCCCCCCGAGGGGAGCGAAGGCCGCTCGGGAGCGGTCCAGCGCTGGCCTTCACGCGGCCTGCGCTTCCAGCGCGCCGCGCATCTTCTTCATAGCCGCGTCTTCGATCTGGCGGATGCGCTCTGCCGACACGCCGTACTCGGCCGCCAGCTCGTGCAGCGTCATGCCGCCCGAGCTGTCGTCGTTGACTTTGAGCCAGCGCTCTTCGACGATGCGCCGGCTGCGCGCGTCGAGCACCTCGAGCGCATGCGTGATGCCGTCGCCGGACAGCGCATCGCGGCGGCGTGCTTCGATGACGCGCGTCGGCTCGCTCGATTCGTCGGCCAGGTAGGCGATCGGCGCAAAGGTTTCTTCGCCGTCGTCGTCGTTCTGCGGCTCCAGCGCCACGTCGCCGCCGGCCATGCGCGTTTCCATCTCGCGCACCTCT
>JANMHY010000248.1:0-1503 GCA_031375525.1 Burkholderiales bacterium | reverse complement strand
TGAAGGATCGCACCGTGTTCCTCGACATCCGTACCGACCCGACTGAGAACGTCTGGCCGATGGTCAAGGCCGGGCAAGGCATCTCGCAGATGCTGTTGGGCTCCGAGGATCTGTAGCAGCCCCGCCGCCAGCGGCGCAAGGGCGCGGGGCTTGCCAGCCTCGCATCAGGCGCGCCGCGAGAGGCAGGGTTCGAGCTTCAACGAGCATTCCTTTCAAATCGCAAGGCGTGGCCAGGGGCCGACGGTTACCGCCGTCGGTCGTGAAGAGCGCGCTGGACTGAAAACATGAAACACATCATTGCCCTTTTGCTGGAGAACGAGCCCGGTGCGCTCTCCCGAGTGGTCGCGCTGTTCTCAGCGCGCGGCTACAACATCGAGAGTCTCACGGTGGCGACCACCGAGGACGCGTCGCTGTCGCGCATGACGATCGTCACCACCGGCAGCGACGAGGTGATCGAGCAGATCACCAAACACCTGAACCGGCTGATCGAAGTCGTCAAGGTGGTCGACCTCACCGAAGCCAGCTTCACCGAGCGCGAGTTGATGTTGATCAAGGTGCGCGCCGTCGGCAAGGAGCGCGAGGAGATGAAGCGCATGGCCGACATCTTCCGCGGCCGCGTCATCGACGTCACCGACAAGAGCTACACGATCGAGCTGACGGGCGATTCCACCAAGCTCGATGCTTTCCTCGTCGCGATCGACCGCGCGGCGATTCTCGAAACCGTCCGCACCGGTGCCAGCGGCATCGGCCGCGGCGAACGCATTCTTAGGGTTTAAGGAGACACCACATGAAGGTTTACTACGACAAAGACGCCGACCTGAGCCTGATCAAGGGCAAGAACGTCGCCATCATCGGCTACGGCTCGCAGGGCCATGCCCATGCGCAGAACCTGAACGACAGCGGCGTCAAGGTGACGGTCGGCCTGCGAAAGGGCGGCGCGTCGTGGAGCAAGGTCGAGAAGGCCAAGCTCAAGGTCGCTGAAGTCGCCGATGCGGTCAAGACCGCCGACGTGGTGATGATCCTGCTGCCCGACGAGCAGATCGCCAGCGTCTATGCCAACGACGTGGCGCCGCACATCAAGCAAGGCGCATCGCTCGCTTTCGCGCATGGCTTCAACGTGCACTACGGTCAGGTGACGCCGCGCGATGACCTCGATGTCTGGATGGTGGCGCCGAAAGCGCCCGGCCACACGGTACGCAACACCTACACGCAAGGCGGCGGCGTGCCGCACTTGATCGCCGTGCATGCCGACAAGAGCTACACCATTGAGCTGACGGGCGATTCGACCAAGCTCGATGCTTTCCTCGTCGCGATCGACCGCGCGGCGATTCTCGAAACTGTCCGCACCGGTGCCAGCGGCATCGGCCGCGGCGAGCGCATCCTGC
Organism: Burkholderiales bacterium; assembly: GCA_031375525.1. Taxonomy (GTDB): domain Bacteria; phylum Pseudomonadota; class Gammaproteobacteria; order Burkholderiales; family Burkholderiaceae_C; genus CADEEN01. The sequence goes on along the minus strand of JANMHY010000248.1, from coordinate 118 downwards.
GCGTCTGATTCCACCCACCGACTTTTTGGAGAGAGAGCTATGAAGGTTTATTACGACAAGGACGCCGAAAAGAAAATGAACAAAGACAAAAACTACGCGATCATCGGCTACGGTTCGC
>JANMHY010000920.1:0-3204 GCA_031375525.1 Burkholderiales bacterium | reverse complement strand
GCGGCGAGCGCGGCGTCGATGCCGGCCAGCACATCGGCCACCGGGAAGCCGACGTCGTTCATGCGCTGGAAGATGGCGTCGTCGAGGGCGTCCAAGCTGACGGTGATGCGCTTCAGGCCGGCGTCGGCCAGGGCCTGCGCTTTTTTCGTCAGCAGCGAGCCGTTGGTGGTCAGCGTCAGGTCGAGCGGCTCACCGTCGGTGCTGCGCAACTCGGCCAGCATGCCGACCAACGTTTCGAGGTGCTTGCGCAATGTCGGCTCGCCGCCGGTCAGGCGAATCTTCTTCACGCCATGCGACGCGAACACGCGCGCCAGGCGTGTGATCTCTTCGAAGCTGAGCAGCGAGCTTTGCGGCAGGAAGGCGTAGTCGCGGTCGAAGACTTCCTTGGGCATGCAGTAGCTGCAGCGGAAGTTGCAGCGGTCGGTGACCGAGATGCGCAGATCGCGCAGCGGCCGGCCGAGCGTGTCGGCGAGCAGGCCGTTGGCTGGCCGTGCGTGCGCCGGCACGCGCGGCAGCAGCGCGCGGTGGCGTTGCTCGGCGATCGGAATCACCGACGCCTTGCGGCTGGGTGAGGGTGGCAATGAGGCTTCGCCCATGCAGCGATTGTGCGGCACGCCCGAAGGCCGTTCAGCCGCCGGGGGCAGCGGGTGGATTCGTCATCACCAGCCGCCGCGCGCCGTCGTAGCGCTGCAGCCAGTAGCTGCTGCGCATCGGCTCCAGACGCACCACGGCGCCGGTGCGCGGCGCGTGGATGAAACGCCCGTCGCCGATGTAGATGCCGACATGCGAGTTCGCGCGCTGCAGCGTGTTGAAGAAGACCAGGTCGCCGGGCTGCAACTCGAAACCCGGCACATCGACGAAACGCGCGGCGCTGGCCTGGTCTTGTGAGCGCCGCGGCAGCGTCACGCCGAGGTGCGTCTGGAACAGGTGGCGCGTGAAGCCGCTGCAGTCGAAGCCGTTGTCGATGTCGGCGCCGCCCAAGCGGTAAGGCACGCCGACGAGGCCGATCGCAGAGACCAGCAGTTCGACCACGCGCGGGTCCGGCGCGGTCTCGACGGTCGTGCGGCGCTCGAGCGGCGTGCGCGGCGCAGGGGCCGGCGGCGTGGCGCAGCCCCACAGGCTGCCGAGCAGCGTCAGCGCAGCGAGATCGAATGCGCGGCGGGTCGACATCGGGTGCAGCGTAGCGCCTCTCGGATGAATGCTCAATATCGACAATGGTTTACTTGGTTGTTTGAATGTGAAGTCTAGGTGTTTTGCCGGCCGTATTCGTCAGCGCCTGGTCAGCCCTCGCCGCACCAATAGCCTCGCGCGGCAAGGACACAATGTGGGCAAGGAGACAACGCAATGTTCAATGCACTGTGGCTGCAAAAGGATGACGCCGGATTTCGGGCCGGCGTCGAATCGTTGGCCGACGATCGGTTGCCCGCGCTGGCCGACGGCGATGTCTTGCTCGCCGTCGAGTACTCGACGCTGAACTACAAGGACGGCCTGGCGCTGACCAACAAAGGGCCGGTGGTGCGCACGTGGCCGATGATTCCGGGCATCGACGGCGCGGGCACGGTGATCGAGAGCCGCCATCCGAACTGGCAGGCCGGCGACCGTGTCGTTCACAACGGCTGGGGCGTCGGCGAAACGCGCTGGGGCTGTCTGGCCGAGCGCGCGGTGCTCGCCGGCAGCGGCCTCGTGCGCTTGCCGGCAGCCTTCACGCCGCGGCAGGCGATGGCGATCGGCACGGCGGGCTACACGGCCATGCTGTGCGTGTTGGCGATCGAACGTCATGAAGCGAAGCCGAGTGACGGCGAGGTGCTCGTCACAGGCGCGACCGGCGGCGTGGGCAGTGTCGCGGTCGCGGTGCTCTCGCGCCTGGGCTGGCGCGTCGTCGCCTCGACCGGTAAGGCGCATGAAGCGGCGTACCTGAAGTCGCTCGGCGCGGCGGAGGTCATCGATCGCGCCGCACTCGGCGCCGCCGGCAAGCCCTTGCAGAAGGAGCGCTGGGCGGCCGTGGTGGACACGCTGGGCTCGCACACGCTGGCCAACGCCTGCGCACAGACACGCTATGGCGGCGTGGTGGCGGCGTGCGGACTCGCGCAGGGCATGGACCTGCCGTCGAGCGTGGCGCCGTTCATCCTGCGTGGCGTCACGCTGGCCGGCGTGGACAGCGTGATGGCGCCGCTGGCGCAGCGCGAACTCGCGTGGACTCGTCTCGCGCGCGACCTCGATCCGGCGTTGCTCGAGTCGATGATCGAAGAAGTGCCGCTGTCGCAAGCCCTTGCACGCGCCGCCGACTTGATGGACGGCAAGATTCGCGGCCGCATCGTTGTTCGAATGAAAGACTGACCCATGAACTACGCAGATTTCTACCGCGCGTCGATCGATCAGCCTGAAACATTCTGGGCCGAACAAGCCCAACTGATCGATTGGCAGCGGCCGTGGGACCGCGTTTGCGACAACACGAACCCACCGTTCTCGCGATGGTTCGTCGGCGGGCAAACCAATCTATGCCACAACGCGGTCGATCGCCATGCCGCGACGCATCCCGATCGCAATGCGCTGATCTGGGTGTCGACGGAAGTCGATCAGGAAAAGACCTACACCTTCGCGCAACTGCAGCGCGAGATCGAATGCATGGCCTCCATGCTGCTCGAAGTCGGCGTCAAGCAAGGCGACCGCGTACTGCTGTACATGCCGATGATCCCGGAGGCCGTGTTCGCGATGCTGGCCGGTGCGCGCATCGGCGCGATCCACTCGGTGGTCTTCGGCGGCTTTGCCAGCGTCAGTCTGGCCAGCCGCATCGAGGACGCGCAGCCGAGCGTCATCGTCAGCGCCGATGCCGGTTCGCGCGCCGGCAAGGTGGTGCCGTACAAGGGCCTGCTCGACGAGGCGATCCGTCTGTCGTCGCACCAGCCGGGCAAGGTGCTGCTGGTCGATCGCGGCCTGGCGCCGATGGCGCGCACCGCCGATCGCGACGTCGAGTACACGCTGTTGCGCGAGCAGCACATAAACGCCAAGGTGCCTTGCGCCTGGCTCGACGCCACGCACCCGAGCTACACGCTCTACACCAGCGGCACGACGGGCCAACCCAAGGGCGTGCAGCGCGACACCGGCGGCTACGCGGTGGCGCTGGCGGCGAGCATGAAGCACATCTTTCTCGGCCAACCGGGTGAGACCTACTTCAGCACCAGCGACATCGGCTGGGTCGTCGGC
>JANMHY010000899.1:0-2369 GCA_031375525.1 Burkholderiales bacterium | reverse complement strand
GCCTCTTACGCCATCGCCAGCGAACTCGTCCTGCAAGCGCAGGCGCGGCTGTACAGCGCGCCAGCGTCAGCCCCCGTGTGGACCGAAACGATGCCGGCGATCTTCGACCCGCTGCTGCCGTCGGCGCCGCTGGCCGACACGCGCATCAACGGATTGGCGTCGCGCGAGATCGTCGAGCCCGCGCCGAAGAAGTGGCGAAACACGGGGGCTGACGCTGGCGCGCTGTACAGCCGCGCCTGCGCTTGCAGGACGAGTTCGCTGGCGATGGCGTAAGAGGCTTGCGGCACATGGCGGCGCAGCAACACCGACGGCAGCGATGGCAACTCTTCCCACTCCACGCTGGCGACGCCAGCGTGTGTGCTGGAGTAGAGGGGGCGTCTGGCGTTCATGGGGGCCTTTCGTAGCAACTTGATGCATATCTATCGGCGGTTGGGGCACAACCTTTGCGCGGATAAGACCGGGTTGCGCACGGCATTTCCGAGCCGGTGGGCCGATGGGCCCCCGGACACCCCTTGCTTGCGGATGGACCCGCGGCTTCATCTGCGCGATATTCGCGTGGCCATGTGGATCCGACCGAATCGCTCGTTGCTGGCGCGCATGCCGTCGATGCGCCCGCCGCCGAGCGCGCCGGCGCCGGGCTCGGTGGCCGATATGAAGCAGCGCAAGGCCCCGCAGCCGACCCTGCCGCCGCCGCTCAGCGAAGAAGAGGAAGCCGAACTCGCCGGCGGCTTTCACGAGTCGAGCTACGAGCTGCGCACCGGCATGGACATCGTTGAAGCGGATTGGCCCGATGACGTGACGATCCCCGGCGCGCTCGGCAAGCTCTGAGCCTCAGCGGTCTTGCCGATCACGAAGCGGTCGATCACGCGCCAGTTCGTCACGGGCGCCACGCGATCGGTGCCGAGCATCAGCACTTCGAGGCCGCCGGGCGCGAGGCGCATGCGCAGGAAGCCCTTGTAGTCTTCGATCGCCAGCGAGCCGAAGGCGTTGTTCGGCAACTGGCCGAAGACGCCGCTCATCAGCGCCAGGTACAGGCCGAACAGCGTGCCGCCGACGGCGACGCCGGCGAGCGCGACAGCGAGCCACAGGCCGAGGCCGCCGGTCAGCGTGGCCACCGGGCCGAGCACGGCCAGCCAAGGCGCGAGCAGATGCGCGGCCAGCCAGTACAGCGCAAAGATGCAGAAGCCATGCGCCATGGCATGCACAAAGCCGCTGCTGGCGCGCCAGAACCAGTGCGACGGGCCTTCCCAGGCGATGCGCACGCAGCCGGCCATCATCGCCAGGTTGATGCCGGTGGCCAGCGGTGAAAAGACCATCGCGCCCAACCAGCGCGTGGCGGCTTCACCGAAGGCGAACTGCTGCATCGGCTTGAAGCCGTCGGGCGCGAACGACAGCGTGAAGACGAACGAGTTGACGTAGGCATTGATGCCGTAGAGCGCGCCGATGGCCAGGGCAAACGCGAGGTTGCTCTGCCACAGGTCGCGCATCGACGCCGGCAGGCTCTGACGCCACGGCGCTCGTGTGAAGTGCAGCGTGAACAGCGCCCACAGGTTGCGCCAGGCCAGCGCTCTGGTGGTCGAAGGTGCGGGCCAGGTCGCTTGCGGCGTGAACGCTTGACCTTCTGCGCTGCTGCCGCGGCCGACGCGCACACGGTGGCGCAGCTCGGCGTCGATCGCGGTGGTCTCCGGGGCGCGGTCCAGCACCTTGCGCGCCGACACGTCCAGGCTGTGCGTCGGGTGCAGGAAGGCGCCCCCGGCGCCGCAGGTGACGAGGTGCGTGGCGCCGCCCGCGGTGTCGAGCGACTCGCGGTGGTAGTGGTGCAGGTCGCCGGCCAGGCGCATGCGGATGCGGGCGCCGCGCGCTTCGAGCAGCGCTTCCAGGCGCTGGTAGCGGCGCGGGTAGCCGTCGGGCGCGCCGTCGCCGAGCTCGCGCGTCCAGTAGGGCTCGGGGTAGATCAACAGCAGGTCGTCGCCGGGTTGAAGGCTGTCGTCTCGCGTCGGGTCGAGCAGGGCCCGGAAGGCTTCGAACTGCTGGCGGTCGAGGTCGCCGGTGAGGGCCCAGTCGAAGCCCAGCACCCAAAAAGCCTGCGGCAGCTTGAGCGCAAAGTAGGTCTGGCGCTGCGGCGTGCGCGCACCGAGAAAGTCGCCCTTGTCTTGGGCCACGAAGTAGCGGCAGAAGGTCGAGGCGCTGTCGAACCAGTCGTGGTTCTGCGGGATCGCAGCGACGATTTTTTGCGCCTCGCTGCCGCTCGTGCGAAAGCGGCTGGCCGGGTCCTGCGCCAGCGTGAAGGGCTCGAAGAAGCGGTACTGGTACACCGGGCCGCTGGCGCCGGGGTAGGCCAGGTCGCCGCCGAGCAGCAGCACGTCGGC
>JANMHY010000885.1:0-1647 GCA_031375525.1 Burkholderiales bacterium | reverse complement strand
AACGCGCCCGAAGCGCCGATGCCCGCGCCCTCGGTGGCGGTGAAGACGCCGCCGTAGATGCCGCCGAGCACGACGACGACGAGCAGCGCCACGCCCCAGATGTCGCGCACGGCGCGGATGCGGTCGGGCCACGAGGTGCGCTCTCCTGCGGGGCCGGCCTTCGGATCGCGCCAGGTGATGTACGCCACCGCGCCCATCATCATCAGCGCGCACAGCAGGCCCGGAATCACGCCGGCGGCAAACAGCTTGCCGATGTGTGTTTCGGTGACGATGCCGTAGATGACGAGGATCGTCGACGGCGGGATCATGATGCCCAGCGTGCCGCCGGCGGCGATGACGCCGGTGGAAAGGTAGTCCGCGTAGCCGAGCTTTTTCATCGCCGGGTAGGCGACCTTGCTCATCGTTGCGGCGGTGGCGATCGAGCTGCCGCAGATGGCGCCGAAGCCCGCGCAGGCCAGCACCGTAGCGTGCGCCAGGCCGCCGCGCACATGGCCGATGAAGGCATAGGCGGCGCGGAACAGCTCCTGCGCCAGGCCGGCGCGGGCGACGAAGTTGCCCATCAGGATGAACAGCGGCACGACAGACAGCGTGTACGCAAAGCCGGTTTCGTAGATGACCTGCGACGCGCTCGCCGCGGTGGCCGGCCAGCCGCGCATCACGCCCAGGCCGACAAAACCGACCGCGCCCATCGCAAACGCCAGCGGGATGCGCAGCAGCGCGAGCACGAAGATGGCTGCGAAGCCGATCAAGGATTCGGTCAAGACTCATCCACCCCGATGTGGTGGTGCGTCGTCGGTGCTGCCAGCAGCAGCAGGTGCACCAGCGCGGTCAGGCCACACAGAAAGCTCATCAGATAGACGAACGGCCCCTGCGTGATCTTCAACTGCGCGGTCGTGTCGCCGTACTCGGTCATCTGGCCGGCCTTGACCCACATCAGCCAGGCCACGCCGCCGAGCGCCAGCACGCACAGCAGATCGACCACGGCGTCCTGAAAGCGGCGCAAGCCCGCAGGCAGGTACGGATCGAGCGAATCGAACACGACGTGCTCGCCGCGCAGCGAGACCAGCGGCAGCGCGGCAAAGATCACCACCACCATCAGCAGCTCGGTCAGCTCGAGCGAGCCGGGCACCGACGTGCTGAGGAGCTTGCGGCCGCTGACGTCGATCAGCGTCAGCGCCATGATGGCGAACAGCGCGCTCGCCGCGAGTGCGCTGCACAGGGCTTCGAGAAGCTTCTTCAGGCGAGCTGTCAAAGTCTTATTTTTCGAGCTTCTTGATCTCGGCGCGGTATTCGGCGAGCACCTTCTTCGCGTCCTTCAGGCCCTTCGCTTCTGCGGCGGCGGCCCACTTGTCTTCGACCGCGCCCGTCTGGTCCTGCACCGCCTTGACGAAGGCCGCATCGGCCTTCGTGAATTGCACGCCCGCGGCCTGCATGAAGGCCATGCCGCGGCGATCGACCTTGTCCCAGCCGCGGCCGAACATGCGCGCCGCGTACTCGCCCGAGAGCTCGTCGATGGCCTTCTTCACGTCGGCCGGCTGCTTGTCGTAGGTGGCCTGTTTCATCATGAAGACGAAGGCCTTTTTGTTGAGGCCGCGGGGTAAGGTGGTGGCGTACTTGACGGTCTTGTCGAGCTTGAACGACTCCACC
>JANMHY010000818.1:0-5216 GCA_031375525.1 Burkholderiales bacterium | reverse complement strand
TCTTCTTCGTGGCCGAAGAAGCGCGCCAGATCATGGCGCAACTGGGCATGCGTACCTTCGATGAGCTGATCGGCCGCGCAGACCTGCTCGACACGAAAAAGGGCCTGACGCACTGGAAGGCCAAGGGCCTGGACTTCAGCCGCATCTTCCACCAGCCCAAGGTGCCGGCGGACGTGCCGCGCCGCCAGATCGAGAAGCAGGACCACGGCCTGCAGCGCGCGCTCGACGTCAAGCTGATCGAGCGCTGCAAGCCGGCCATCGAACGCGGCGAGAAGGTGCAGTTCATGGAGGACGTGCGCAACGGCAACCGCAGCGTCGGCGCGATGCTGTCGGGCGAGCTGATCCGTCGCCGCCCCGAAGGCCTGCCCGTCCACACGATCTTCATGCAGATGGAAGGCACCGGCGGGCAGAGCTTCGGCGCGTTCCTGGCTGCCGGCATCACGCAGTACCTGATTGGCGATGCCAACGACTACACCGGCAAGGGCCTGTCAGGTGGGCGCATCGTTGTCCGTCCGAGCATCGACTTCCGCGGCGACGCGACGGCCAACATCATCATCGGCAACACCGCGCTCTACGGCGCGACGAGCGGCGAGGCGTTCTTCCGCGGCGTCGCCGGCGAGCGCTTTGCGGTGCGCTTGTCGGGAGCCACGGCGGTGGTCGAAGGCACGGGCGACCACGGCTGCGAGTACATGACCGGCGGCACGGTCGTCGTGCTCGGCAAGACAGGCCGCAACTTCGCCGCCGGCATGAGCGGCGGCGTCGCCTTCGTCTATGACGAAGACGGCCACTTTGCGCGCCGCTGCAACACCAGCATGGTCTCGCTCGACAAGGTGCTGCCGCGCGACGAGCAAGATACCGCTACCTTCCACAAGGGCCAGGCCGACGACGTGTGGCTGAAGAAGCTGATCGATGACCACCACCGCTGGACCGGCAGCTTGCGCGCCCGCCACATCCTCGACCACTGGGCCGAGTCGCGCGCCAAGTTCATCAAGGTCTTCCCGCACGAGTACGCGCGCGCGTTGAAGCAGATGAATGCCACGGTAGCTGCCGATGCAGCCGTCAGCAAGGCCAAGAGCAAGAACACCACCGTTCCCGCCAAGTAATCAGCAGAGCAAGAGTCATGGGCAAAGTCACCGGCTTCCTCGAATACGAACGCCTCGAAGAAGGCTATGAACCCGTTCCGCAGCGCGTGAAGAACTGGAAAGAGTTCGTCATCGGCTTGAACGCAGAGCAATCCAAAACGCAGGCCGCGCGCTGCATGGATTGCGGCACGCCGTTCTGCAACAGCGGCTGCCCAGTCAACAACATAATCCCGGACTTCATCGACCTCGTGTTCCGCGGCGACTGGCACAACGCCATCACCGTGCTGCACCAGACCAACAACTTTCCCGAGTTCACAGGCCGCGTCTGCCCGGCGCCGTGCGAAGCGGCGTGCACGCTGAACGTCAACGATGACCCGGTGGGCATCAAGAGCATCGAGCACGCGATCATCGACCGCGCATGGGCCGAAGGCTGGGTCAAGCCGCCGCCACCGAAGTTCAAGACCAGCAAGAAGGTCGCCGTTGTCGGCTCCGGCCCGGCAGGCCTCGCGGCTGCCCAGCAACTCGCGCGCGCCGGCCATGACGTGACGCTGTTCGAAAAGAACAGCCGCATCGGCGGCCTGCTGCGCTACGGCATCCCCGACTTCAAGATGGAGAAGACGCACATCGACCGCCGCGTCACGCAGATGCAGGCCGAGGGTGTGGTCTTCCGCACCAGCGTGCTGGTCGGCGCCATATCGAAAGACAGCAAGGTCACCAACGACGCCAAGGAAACGGTGACCGCGGAGCAGTTGAAGGCCGAGTTCGACGCCGTGCTGCTCACCGGCGGCGCTGAACAATCGCGAGACTTGCCAGTGCCAGGCCGCGACCTCGACGGCGTGCACTACGCGATGGAGTTCCTGCCGCAGCAGAACAAGCTGGTGGCCGGCGACAAGATCAAAGGCCAGATCCGCGCCGACGGCAAACATGTCATCGTCATCGGCGGCGGCGACACCGGCAGCGACTGTGTCGGCACCAGCAACCGCCATGGCGCGGCGAGCGTGACGCAGTTCGAGGTGATGCCGATGCCACCCGAGCAAGAAAACAAACCGCTGGTGTGGCCCTATTGGCCGACGAAGCTGCGCACGAGTTCGAGCCACGAAGAAGGCTGCGAGCGCGAGTTCGCGATTGCCACCAAGGAGTTCATCGGCAGCAAAGGCAAGTTGACGGCGCTGAAGACGGTTCGCGTCGAATGGCAAAACGGCAAGATGGTCGAAGTGCCCGGCAGCGAAGAAGAACACAAGGCCGAGCTCGTGCTGCTGGCGATGGGCTTCACCGCGCCGGTCACGTCAGTGCTTGAAGCCTTCGGTATCGACCGCGACCACCGTGGCAACGCCAAGGCCAGCACCGACTTCATCGGCGGCTACAAGACCAACGCCGACAAGGTCTTCGCGGCCGGCGACATGCGCCGCGGCCAGAGCCTCGTCGTCTGGGCAATCCGGGAGGGTCGCCAGGCGGCGCGGGCGGTCGATGAGTACTTGATGGGCGCGAGCGACTTGCCGCGCTGAGCCCTCGCCTGGCGTGCTCGCTTCACGCGGGCGGCAGGAAATCACGGTCGGTGATGTGAAGCCTGTGCGGGCCTGTTGCCATTCGTCGCCCACCTTCTTCCGACCGTCGGAGGTGCGCCCCCACGCGTGACCTCGATCACGCGGTGTTTTGCACCGCCACTTCTAGCATGCGTCGCATGAGCTTTCGGCCACACCGTGTGTGCCGACTCAGTCCTAGACCGCGACACACTGCCAATGAAGAACAGATGTATAGCCTGTGGTGCTGCTCCCCCTCGGAGCAGAGGCTTCACCTTGATCGAGCTGATGATCACGGTGGCGATCGTCGCCATCCTGGCCGCTGTGGCGTACCCGTCCTATGTGGACCACGTTCGGCGCAGCCGCATCTCCGAAGCAACGGGGCTGCTGGCGATGACGCGCGTCCGGCTGGAGCAGTTCTATCAGGACAACAACCGCGCCTACGGCACGGGCGCGGCTTGCGGCGTCGCCTTGCCGACCGGCGTCGACAGCTTCACGTTCAGCTGCAGCAGCAGTAGCAGCAACCAAGCCTTCTTGCTGACTGCGACCGGTAACGCGGGCTCGACGATGGCCGGTTTCACCTACACGGTAGACGACGCCAACGCACAGGTCACGACCGCGTTCCCGGGCGCCTCCGGGCTGCCCGCGAGCTGCTGGCTGAAGCGCAAGGGGGACACATGCTGATGCGCTCTGTTCATACGGTTCGTTCGACCGCGCGTGGCTTCACGCTGATCGAGTTGATGGTCGTCCTGACCCTGGTCGCCATCCTGGCCACAATGGCCGCCCCTTCGATGCGGGAGCAGCTTGCCAACTTTCGAGTGCGCAGCGCCGCAGACGGGCTCGTCAACGGGTTGAACGTTGCCCGCGCTGAAGCGGCCCGTCGCAACAGTCCTGCGGCGTTCACATTGAACAGCGGCGGCGCCGGCTGGAGCGTGGCCCAAGTCTCGCCCGCCACCGCTATTCAGTCGCGTGGCAACGGTGAGTCGTCCGGTCTGACGGTGACCTCCAGCACGGGCAGCCTGGTCGTCACCTTCCTGCCGACCGGCATCGTCGATACGACGGTGACGCCGCGTCTCGAGCTGATCACGATCAGCTCGACGGTGGCCAACACCAACAGTCGACAGATCAACATTCTCGGCGGCGGCCTGATTCGCATGTGCGATCCGGGCATCACGGCTGCCGGCGATCCGAGGGCTTGCTGAATGCGTTCTCTGCACCTTTCGAAGCGCCGTAGCGGCCGCGGCTTCACGATGATCGAGGTTCTGGTCTCGTTGTTGGTCGTGGCCTTTGGGCTGCTGGCTTTGGTCGGCTTGCAAGCCACTGCGGTGCGCCTGTCCACCGATGCGCGCGATCGCGGTGCCGCCACCTTCCTGGCCGACCAGTTGCTCGGAAGAATGCTGATTTCCAACCCGCTGAATGCAGCGTCCTGGGCTCACAACCCCACCGGAACGGCCTGTTCACCCACCGTGGCCGCAACGGGCAATGCCATGGTCACCGCGTGGCTGGGCGAGGTGGCGCGTCAACTGCCCAACGCCGAAATGTCGGCGCAGCAAGTGATCGTTCGCGATGCCGCACTGGGCGACATCGATGTGGTCTTGTGCTGGAAGCGCGGCCGAGATCCGAACGAGCCTTCGCATTCGCTCATCGTCAGGAACCGGGTGCAATGGCAATGAAGAATCAACATCGACGACGCTGGGCCGCAGGCCGGGTTGCAGCCCGTGCCCAGCGCGGTTTGACCCTCATCGAGCTGATGGTCGCAATGACCATCGGGCTGTTCATCGTTCTCGGGGTTGGCTTGTTCACCGTCACCGCAAGCCGGCAGTTCAAGACCACCGACTCGAACAGCGCGGCCGACGTCAACACGCAAGTCGCGCTGTCGCTGATCGACGACGCTGGCCGTTCGGCCGGCGCCGGTCTCTACAACAACGGCTTGCCGGTGTGCCGCACGCTCAACGCTTGGCGCAACGGTGTTACCACTTCGAATGGTGCTGTGTTCATGCCGGCGCGCATCACCGATGGCGGCTCCGCTGGTGCGTCGGACACGATCGTCTTCACCGCCGGAAGGGCGCAAGGCGCGCTGTCGAGCATGCCCGTGGTCGCCGCGATGGCCGATGCCAATGCTTCGGTCGTCGTCAGCAGCGGTGGCGTGATCAACAACGGCGACTACGCGCTGGTTGGCGTGCCGGTGGACACCACGGCGACTCCGGCCCCACCGACTCCCCCACCGTGCACTCTGATGCAATTGACCGCTGCCCCGGCGCCGCAGAGTACAGCCGCCGCCTGCGGCGGCAATGCATCGAGCTGCCAGACGCTGGCCCGTGCTGGCGGCTCCACGGGCGCCAACCCGAGCTCTGCGTCCACCGCATTCACCACTCCGGCGACCTACGGCTTCGCCGCCAGCGGCGTCGTCAGTGGCCCGGCGGTCGTGACGCGCCTGGGCAGTGAGTTCCGGCAGACCAGTTTCCGCGTCATGTGCGGTTCGCTCGTGACCTACAACGCATTCACGGACACCCCCGCGTGCACGAGCGCATCGTCGTTCAGCGGTGGCGCCAATGCGGTGGTCAGCGATGTCGTCTTGGTGCACTCCCAGTACGGCGTCATCGCGGTTGGCGCA
>JANMHY010000817.1:0-6222 GCA_031375525.1 Burkholderiales bacterium | reverse complement strand
CAGGATCATCAGCCAGATCTTGCCGTCCTTCAGCGAGGCCAGCAGGCTGTGCTCGCGGTGCCCGAGCGACGCGGCGTCGCGCTCGAGGTCGGCGTGCACCAGGTCGCGTTCGCGCCGGGTCAGCCACGCGGCCTGTTCGGGTTTGTCGGTCAGGTAGAACCAGGTCACGAAGCCGGCGATCACCGACGGCACGCCTTCGAGCAGGAACACCCACTGCCAGCCTTGCCAGCCGTTGACACCGTTGAACGCGGTCATGATGTAGCCGGCCAGCGGCCCGCCGATCACACCGGCCAGCGCCGAGGCCGACATGAACAGGCCGAAGGCCTTGGCGCGGCGGTCGTTCGGGAACCAGAAGGTCAGGTACAGGATGATGCCGGGGTAAAAGCCGGCCTCGAACACGCCGAGCAGGAAGCGCAGGAAATAGAACATCTCCGGCGTCTTGACGAACATCATCGCGATGCTGGTGATGCCCCAGCCGATCGTGATGCGCATGATGGTCTTCTTGGCGCCGATCTTCTGCAGCAGCAGGTTGCTCGGCACCTCGAAGAAGAAGTAGCCGAGGAAGAAGATGCCGGCGCCCAGGCCATAGACGGCCTCGCTCCACTTCAGGTCGTCGAGCATCGTCAGTTTGACGAAGCCGATATTGACTCGGTCGAGCCAGGCCAGGATCCACAGCACCATCAGGAACGGGATCAGGCGCAGGAAGATCTTCTTGTAGATGCCGTCGAGTTCGGTCGGCGCGGCCGGTGCAGCGGCGGGCAACGCGATGCTTGCAGTGCTCATACTTGTCTCCGGTGAGTAGTCGTGCGATGAGGTGATGCAAGTCTGCGAGCGACCGGCTCGTCCTGCGCACGGCGCGCGCTATAGGGGTCATGCCAGAAGTTGCATACAGCCTTGCGCAGCGCTCTGCGCCGGTGTGCCGAGCACCCATGAGCTCGACGGGGCGGCATGCAAGAATTCAAATGCACCGTTGCGCGCTGTGGCCCGCGCGTCAGGCCCCAAGGAGAATTCCGATGCTCCCCCTTGTGCAGTTCGTCGCTGTTCTTGCCACGACCTTCTTTGCGGGCGCCGCGATCTACATCACCCTCGTTGAGCACCCGGCACGGATGGGCTGCTCCACGGAAGTTGCAGCCACCGTTTGGGCTCCGAGCTACAAGCGCGCCACTGTCATGCAAGCTTCGCTGGCGGTCATTGGCTTCTTGGCGGGCTTGGCTGCATGGATGCTCGGGGCCGGCCTCATGTGGCTCGTCGCGGCGCTCTTCATTCTTGCCGTCGTTCCCGTCACGCTCATCATCATCTTCCCGACAAACAAACAATTGCTCGCTCCAGAGCGTGACCTCGGCTCGTCCGCAACACGCGAGCTTCTTGTCAAGTGGGGTCAGCTTCATGCAATCCGCAGCGTGCTTGGCCTCATCGCATCTGCCATCTTTCTTTGGCAACTGGTTGGGGCCGGATGACCCGCCCCGCCGACCCGGTCGACAGCTATCTGCTGCGGGTGCTCGTGAGCCTGGTCACCGAGCGCAATGTGTCGCGCACGGCGATCCGCCTGAACCAGTCACAACCGGCGATCAGCAAGGCACTGAGCCGGCTGCGCGAAATCTATGCCGATCCGCTGCTGGTGCGCGAGAAGGGCGGCATGGCGGCCACCGACCGCGCCGTCGCCTTGCGCGAGCACGCGCGGCGCGCGCTGGCCGAGATCGACGCGATGGGCGCCGGGGCCGAGCAGTTCGACGCAGCACTCAGCCAGCAGACCTATCGCATCGGCTCGCCGGACTTCATGGTGGCTTCCTTCCTCGCCGGCGTGGTCGAGCGCTTCTGCCGCGAGGCGCCGCGCGCGCGGCTGGTGGTGCAACCGCTGGCGGCCGAATTCGACCACCAGCGCGCGCTGGCGCAGGGCGAACTCGACGTGGTCATCGGCAACTGGCCCGAACCGCCGCAACACCTGCACCTGTCGCTGCTGCTCGAGGACGAGATGGTGTGCCTGACCCGCCGCGACGACCCGCGCGCGTTGCACGGGCTGACCCGCGAGCAGTACCTCGCGGCGCGTCATGTGGTGCCGCTGTCGTACTCACCCTCGCAGCGCGGCGTCGTCGAGACGCACCTGGCCGGCCTGCGCGTGTCGCGCGACGCCCGCGTGGTGGTGCCCTACTTCGAGCTGGCGCCCTATCTGCTGGTGAATACCGACCTGGTGTTCACGACTGCGCACCACTTTGCGCTGCACTTCGCGCGCCTGCTGCCGCTCGCGGTCAGCGCCGCACCGTTCGACTTTCCGCGCATGCACTTCTACCAGCTCTGGCATGAGCGCTCGCAGCAGTCGCTGCCGCACCGTTGGTTTCGCGGTTTGCTGTCGGATGCGGCACGCCGCATGGCGCAGGCCGGTCCGGCCTGAATCAGCCGGTGCTGCGCGCCGCCGCGTCGCGCAACACGGCCACAGCGTCATCGGCGAGCAGCGGCCCGTCAACCTGCACCTCGCGCGACGCACCCGCCAGCACTTCGGCGCAGTGGATCGGCAACTGGTCGCCGCCGAACAAGTCGTTCATTACTTCGTTCGACGCGGCATAGACGATCCGCCGGATGCCGGCCCAGTACAGCGCGCCGCTGCACATCGCGCAGGGCTCGCCGCTGGCATAGACCGCGCAGCCTGCCAGGGCGGCCGCGCCGAGGCGCGCGCTGGCCTCGCGCACCAGCACCACCTCGGCGTGGCCGGTGATGTCGTGATCGGTGTTCTGCCGGTTGGCGGCCACATGCAGCACCTCGCCGGCCGCGGAGACGAGCACGGCGCCATAGGGGTTGTTGCCGGCGTCCAGCGCCTCGCGCGAGGCGGCGATCGCCAGGCGCATCGGTTCGAGGTCGGCGGCTTTGTCGGTCATGCGGGTTGTCCTTGCGCTCAGGCCGCGCGATCGGCGAGCCACGAGCCGAAGGCCTGCGAACCGGCGTAGCGGCTGGCCTGACCCAACTCGTCTTCGATCGTCAGCAGGCGGTTGTACTTGGCGACGCGGTCGGAGCGACACAGCGAGCCGGTCTTGATCTGCGTGGCCCGGGTGCCCACCGCGAGGTCGGCGATCGTCGTGTCCTCGGTCTCGCCCGAGCGGTGCGAGACGACGGCGCTGTAGCCGCTCGTCGTCGCCAGCTCGATCGCGGCCAGCGTCTGGCTGAGGGTGCCGATCTGATTCGGCTTGATCAGGATCGAGTTGGCGATGCGCTCACCGATGCCGCGCGCCAGGATTTCGGTGTTGGTGACGAACAGATCGTCCCCCACCAGTTGCACCGTCTTGCCGAGGGCGTCGGTCAGCAGTTTCCAGCCGGCCCAGTCGTCCTCGGCCATGCCGTCCTCGATCGACAGGATCGGGTACTGGCGCGCCAAGCCGGCCAGCCAGTCGCTGAACTGCGCCGAGTCGAAGCGCCGGTTCTCGGCCGCCAGCACGTAGTGGCCGTCGATATGGAACTCCGAGCTGGCGACGTCGAGGCCGAGCCAGATGTCGCGGCCCGGCCGCAAGCCAGCCGCCTCGATCGCGTGCAGGATGGCGTCGAGTGCCGCGGCATTGGACGGCAGGTTGGGAGCGAAACCGCCTTCGTCGCCGACTGCGGTGGTCATGCCGGCAGCTCTGAGTTGCGACTTCAGCGCGTGGAAGACCTCGGTGCCCCAGCGCAGCGCCTCGGCAAAGTTCGGTGCCGCCACCGGCAGGATCATGAACTCCTGGATATCGACGTTGTTGTCGGCATGCGCGCCGCCGTTGATGATGTTCATCATCGGTACCGGCAGCGTGAACGCCGTTTGCGCGCCGAGGTGGCGGTACAGCGGCAGGCCACGCTCGGCCGCAGCGGCCTTGGCTGCGGCCAGCGACACCGCCAGCAGCGCGTTGGCGCCCAGGCGCGACTTTGTCGGCGTGCCGTCGAGCTGGATCAGCCGCGCGTCGAGTGCGGCCTGGTTCGCCGGGTCGAGCCCGCGCACGGCCTGCGCGATCTCGCCGTTGACATGGCCGACGGCCTTGCGCACGCCCTTGCCGCCATAGCGCGCGGCGTCGCCGTCGCGCAGCTCGATGGCTTCGCGCGATCCGGTCGATGCACCCGACGGTGCTGCCGCATAGCCGCGCGCACCACCGGCCAGCGTGACTTCGGCGGCGACGGTGGGGTTGCCGCGCGAATCGAGAATTTCGAGACCGCGAATCTGGGTGATGGCGCTCATATCGGATGTGCCTCGTCAGGATGGCCGCGTTTCACGCCGTGGCGATGCGGATCAGGTTGGTCGTGCCCGGCGTGCCGAAGGGCATGCCGGCGATGGCGACAATGAAGCGGCCCGGTTCGGCGAATCGTTCGCGGCGCGCGATTTCGCAGGCCAGCGCCGTCATTTCGTCGACGTCGGCCACGTTGGCGATATGCACCGAGTGCACGCCCCAGGCCAGGGCCAGCCGGCGTGCGGTGGCGAGCCTGGGCGTTAGGCTCAGGATCGGCGACTCGGGGCGCTCGCGCGCGGCGCGCAGGCTGCTGTGGCCCGACATGGTGTAGCAGACGATCGCTCCCGCGTGCAGCAGCACCACGGCGCGGCGCATCGCGCAGCACACCGCCTCGGCAACGTCGCCGCTGGGTCGCGCCGAGGTGTGCGAGGCGTCGATCAACTGGCGATAAGCCGGATCGGCTTCGACCTGTTCGATGATGCGGTTCATCATGTCCACGGCCACGACGGGGTGCTTGCCCGACGCGGACTCAGCCGACAGCATCACCGCATCGGCGCCGTCGTAGATGGCGGTGGCCACATCGGAGGCTTCGGCGCGCGTGGGCACCGGGCTGTCGATCATCGACTCGAGCATCTGCGTGGCCACGATCACCGGCTTGCCCAGCGCGCGGCAGGTGCGAATGATGCGCTTCTGGATCGCGGGCACGCGCTCGGCCGGCAGTTCGACGCCGAGGTCGCCGCGCGCCACCATCACCGCATCGGTGACGGCGACGATTTCGTCGAGGCGCTCCACCGCCGAAGGCTTTTCGAGCTTGACGACGATCGCCGCGCGATCGCCGATCAGCGCGCGCGCCTCGCTCACGTCTTCGGGGCGCTGCACGAACGACAGCGCGATCCAGTCGGCGCCGAGTTCGAGCGCGAGGGTCAGGTCGCGGCGGTCCTTGTCGGTGAGTGCGGTGATCGGCAGCACGACGCCGGGCACGTTGACACCCTTGCGCTCGGACAGCTTGCCGCCCACTGCGACCCGCGTCTCGGCGAAGTCGGTGCCGCAGCGCTCGACCACCAGGCGCAGCTTGCCGTCGTCGAGCAGCAGCTCGGCGCCCGGCACCAGCGCGGCGAAGATTTCCGGGTGCGGCAGACCGGCGCGTTGCGCGTTCCCCGGCGCCTTGTCCAGATCGAGGCGAAAGGCCTGCCCCTGTGCCAGCATCACCGGCCCATCGGCAAACGTGCCCACGCGCAGCTTGGGGCCTTGCAGGTCGGCCAGGATGCCGATCGGGCGGCCGGTCTCTTGCTCCAGTGCACGCAGCGTCTTGAAGCGCTCGCTGTGGTCGGCGTGAGTGCCGTGGCTGAAGTTGAGGCGGAACACGTCCACCCCCGCCATGAACAGCTGGCGAACCACATCGGCATCCGAACTGGCCGGGCCGAGGGTGGCGACGATCTTGGCGTTGCGGGTTCTGCGCATGTTTACTCGCTTGAAGGCGCATCGATGAAGATCGCGCGGAAGTCGTTGACGTTGGTCAGCGTCGGGCCGGTGATCACCGCGTCGCCGAGTGCTTCGAAGAAACCGTGGCCGTCGTTGTCGGCGAGGTGGTCCTTGGGCCGCAGACCCATCGCCCATGCGCGCGCCAGTGAATCCGGCGTGAAGACGGCGCCGGCCGTTTCCTCCTGGCCATCGACACCGTCGGTATCGCCGGCCAGCGCATGGATGCGCGCATGGCCGTTGAGCGCGATGCCCAGCGAGAGCAGGCATTCGACGTTGCGCCCGCCGCGGCCCCGGCCGCGCACGGTGACCGTCGTTTCACCGCCCGACAGCAGCACGCACGGTGCAGCAACTGGCTGGCCGCGCTCGGCGACCTGCAGCGCGATGCCGGCGAGAACCTTGCCGACGTCGCGCGCCTCGCCTTCGATCGCGTCGCCGAGGATGTAGGGCGTGATGCCGGCTTCGCGCGCAACGCTCGCTGCGGCTTCGAGGGCCCTCTGCGGCGTGGCGATCATGCGCGTTTCGGCGCGCGCGAGCCGCGGGTCGCCGGGCTTGATCGACTCGCCGC
>JANMHY010000778.1:0-2043 GCA_031375525.1 Burkholderiales bacterium | reverse complement strand
TGGTGGCCGGGCGCGCGGCGTGGAAACAGGTCTGCACGATCGACGACGAAGTCGTCGACTTCGCGTTCGACGCCAATGACCTGTACCTGCTAACGACGCGCGGTGCGCCCAACGGCAAGGTGCTGCGCACGCCGCTGGCGCAGCCGGCCTACAAGGACGCCACGCTGGCCGTGCCCGAAGGCGCGCGGGTCATCGAAGCCGTGGCCCTGGCGCGCGACGGCCTGTACCTGCAAGACCTCGACGGCGGTTATCACAGCGTGCGCAAGCTGGGGCGCGACGGCAAGCTCGCTGCGGTGCCGCTGCCGTGGGAAGGCTCGATCAGCGCCTTGTCGGCCAGCACCGCCGAAGACGGCCTGTGGCTCGACGGCACCGGCTGGCTGCTGCCGTTCACGACCTTCCGCCATGACCCGGCGACGGGCAAGACAGAGCGCGCCAGCCTGGCACCGCCGAGCACGCTCGATCTTGCCGCTTACGAAGCGGTGCGCACGTTCGCCACCGCGCGCGACGGCACCCCGGTGCCGCTGTCGATCGTCGCCAGGAAGGGACTGCGGCGCAACGGCCGCAACCCGGCGCTGGTCAGCGCCTACGGCGCCTACCAGGTCGTCAGCACACCGTACTTCAGCCCGCGCACGCTGGCGCTGCTAGAACGCGGCGGCGTCTTCGCCACGGCGCATGTGCGCGGCGGCGGCGAGTACGGCAAGCGCTGGTGGAAAGGCGGCCAGAAACTCACCAAGCCCAACACCTGGCGCGATCTGATCGACTGCTGCGAGCACCTGATCAAGCAGGGCTGGACGTCCAAAGCCGCACTGACGATCCAGGGCGGCTCGGCCGGCGGCATCACGGTGGGCCGTGCGCTGACCGAGCGCCCCGACCTGTTCGCCGGCGTGATCTCCAACGTCGGCGTGTCCAATGCGTTGCGCGCCGAGTTCTCGCAGAACGGCCCGCCGAACATCGACGAGTTCGGCACCGTGAAGGAGCCGGACGGCTTCACCGGCCTGCGCGCGATGGACGCGCTGTCGCACGTCAAGGACGGCACGCGCTACCCGGCCGTGCTGCTCACCGTCGGCATGACCGATCCGCGCGTCGAGGCCTGGCATGGCGGCAAGATGGCGGCGCGATTGCAGAAGGCCAACCGTTCGCCGAACCCGGTGCTGCTGCGCGTCGAGTTCGACGCCGGCCACGGTCTGGGCAGCACGCGCAGCCAGATCGACGACGAACGCGCCGACGAGTTCGCGTTCGTGTTGTGGCGTGCGGGCAGGAAGAGCGTGGGCTGAAGGTCAGCACGCCCCGCGCGGCGAGCGCGGTTCTGATCGCCCCCACGCTCAGTGCTTGTCCGCCGCTGGCGGCGCGAAGCAGCGCTGCGCATGCAAGCCGAGCCCCTGCGCCACGCTGGCAAAGCGATCGCCGCGGACGACGAGCGCCGACGGGCACACGGCCGCCAGGTGCTGCGCCAGCGGCGACAGGCCGGTCGAGCCGCCGGTGAGGTAGAGCACGTCCACCGCGTCGCTGCCCAGGCCGGCCTGGCGCAGCGTTTCGCGCGCCGCAGCCACGACACGCCCGAGATCGACCGCGATCGCAGCCATCGCCTGCTCGTGCGTGACCGTGGCCGCGAGGCCGGCTTCGATCGCGTCGAGCGCCAGGCGCGTCTGGCCGCCGTCGGCGACGTCGATCTTGGCCCGCTCCGCATCCGCAGCCAGCGCGTGGCCCAGGCGCTGCTCGACGACCGTCATCAGGCGGTCGTGCAGCCGCGTGTCGCCATAGAAGCCGCGCATGCCGGCCAGCTCGGCCAGGCGCTGCGGCAGGTACACGGTGTTGATCAGGTGCCAGGTGGCGAGGTCGAAGTAAACGGCGCTCGGCACCTCGCGCGCCCGCCGCCCACGCTCGCTCGGCCCGAGGCTCTTGTAGCCGCACGACGGCAGGATGCAGGCCAGTTCGATGTGGCGGTCGAAGTCGGTGCCGGCGGCGTGCACGCCGTGGTTGGCGAGGATGTCGTCACGGCGTTCGGCACGCGCGCGCCGCTCGGGGCCGACGCGCACCAGCGAG
>JANMHY010000766.1:0-1969 GCA_031375525.1 Burkholderiales bacterium | reverse complement strand
CGGAGCCGATCCATTGCGCCTTCGTACGCCAGCACGCGCTCGGGAAAGTCGCGCTTCTCCCAATCACGGTAGTACTCGTCGAGTGCGGCGATGTAGTCGCGCTCGCGCTCGGTCTTGGCGCCAGCCGCCTTCGCCTTCTGCAGCAGTTCCCAGCCGCTCTTGGTCGCCGTCATGGCCGGGGCCCCGGCCAGCGGGTTCGCGCGTGCGCTGATCGCCATTGCCCAATACGCGATCGCGCAGTCGGGCTCCGCTTCAGCGATCGCCGCGAAGGCCTTCGGCGCCTGCGGAAACCCGAACGAGTGCAGCAGTGCCAGCGCACGGTTGAACGGTCGCTGCTGTGCAGCGGAGCACGAGATCGGGAAATCGACACGACCGAGCGTTTCGACGTCGTGCGCACCGGCTCCGAGGGCCAAAGAAGCGACTGTGAAGGCGGCCAGCCCCCGGGTTCGACGGCAGTTCATGCTGCGCCCTGTTGTCGTTTCGACCTCTTGAAGATAGGCGGTGCAACCTGCGATGCCCAATGATCGTTCTTGAGGCCGCGTATAACGAGGCGTCATGACACACCTCGACCTCGGGCGGATTCGCGCGTTCGTCGCCGCCGCCGATGCGCGGAACCTTTCACGTGCGGCCGCGTTACTGCACCTCACGCAGCCCGCGTTGTCGAAGCAGATCTCGTCGCTCGAGGAGGATCTGGGAGTGCGGCTGTTCGACCGCGTGAGCAGCGGTGTGCAGCTCACCAGCGCAGGCCACGACTTGCTCGAGCGCGCGCGGCTGCTGCTGCTACAGGCTGAGAACCTGAGGGAGCGAGCGCACCTGCTGCAGGGTGGCGCAACCGGCGTGCTCAACGTGGGCGCGACGTCGATGAGCATCGAGAGCTTCGTCGCGCCGTTCATCGTCAGCTTTCGCGAGCTGCGGCCTCAAGTCGAGGTGCGGGTCTCCGAGGACGGCGGCATGCAGCTGCTACAGCGAGTCGAGCGGGGTGATCTGCACCTTGCCATCACCGGACCGCGAGCGCCACACCTGGTCTTCCAGCTGTTGTTCCCTGTGCGCTTGGTCGCGGTCATGACATCCGATCATCGATTCGCCGAATGCCTCACGATCGAGCTGCGCAAGATCGTCGAGGAGCCGCTGCTGGCCCTGCGTCCCGAGTTCACGGGCAGGCAAGTCTTCGATGCCGCGTGCCAGATGTCCTGTTTACGTCCGCGCGTGGTGTTCGAGACCGGCGTGCCGCTCGCGCTGCTCGCGATGGCGCGCATCCGCTGCGGCGTCGCGATCGTGCCGTCGAACCAGCTGATCGAAGGTCCGCCGCTGGCGCAGGTGCCGATCGTTCACGAAGGCAAGTCGCTCGGCCAATGGCTTGCGGTGAACTGGCATCCGCAACGGCAGCTTCCGCTGTATGCCGAGACGTTCATTGCCGAACTGCGTGCCGGCACCAAACGCGCCTTTCCCGGCCAACAGTTTTCCTATGCGCCGCCGGTTCCGGTGCCCGGTGAATAGCAGCGCCATGGCTTGTGTCGTATCCCTGTTGATCGCAAGACACCGCGAACAGCTTCTGTCGTTGCCCCATCGCCGGGCGAAGGGACGCCAAAAGGTAGATGTCGTGCATTCGGCGCGACGGCTTAATGATCGCAATGCGAGCAGGGAAACTCAGCGAGCCGATGCTCAGCGATCCCTTCCTCGCAGTTGCCGACGCTCGTCCCACGTGACGCAGACGTTCGCCTTCCTTCATCGGTCACTGATGAACCGCCGCAGCACCGCAAATGCTGCATCCGCGTCATCGCGCCACGCGCCGTGACCAACGTTGGCAAAACGCTCGAACTGCACCCATTGCGGCGGCAGCGCGGCGGCGATGTCTTGCGCGTCTTCGATCGGCGTCACCGGGTCGGCGTCGCCGGCCATCACGAGCACGGGGCACTGCGCGTGCGCCAGGCCGGGCAGCAGGTTCATCGTGCGCTGCTCGCCGGCGGCG
>JANMHY010000736.1:0-6560 GCA_031375525.1 Burkholderiales bacterium | reverse complement strand
CGCCTTCGTCGTTGCCCGCGCCGCACGCCGCGCGGCGGCGTTCGCCGACGCAACGCGGGCCCGCGCCTGGCTCTTGCCGCTCTGGGAACGCTTGGCGGAGTTGAGCCGCGAGGAGCGCGAAGCGGTGTCGCTGGCGCTGGCGCGCAACCTCGACGGCATCGGCCCCGATTGGCTGCCGCGGCTGCAAGCCGCCGAGCAGGCCTTGCCGCAAGAGGCCGCGGTGCAGGCCGTCGTCGGCAGCGCCTACGCCGAGCGCGGCCTGTGGGGCAAGGCGCGTTCGCCGCTCGAACGCGCCGCCGCCGCGCCGACGCTGGTTTGCGATGCGCGGCGCGAATGCTGGCGCAGGCTGGCCACCTTGGCGCGCGCCGAAGGCGATGAGAACCGCGCTTTGGGGTGCGAACGACAAGCGGTGGCCTTGACTTAAGCGTTGTCGTCACAGGCGGCTGGCGCAAGGCTTTGCTGCGGCGCACAATAGCTCCCCCGAAGTTATGCGCGACGCTTTCGCGCGGTTGCTCTTGAGCGCTCCCGCAGTCAAACAAAAGTCCCCCGCTGCACTGGCCGCGCTGACGCTGGCGGCGCTGGGCGTGGTCTATGGCGACATCGGCACCAGCCCGCTGTATGCGCTCAAAGAAATCTTCCACGGCGGCCATGTCGCGGCCACGCCGGCCAACATCCTCGGTGTGCTGTCGCTGGTCTTCTGGACGATCACCGTCATCATCTCGCTGAAGTACGTGCTGCTGATCCTGCGCGCCGACAACAACGGCGAAGGCGGGCTGATCGCGATGCTGGCGCTGGCCACGCATGCCGTGCGCGGCAAACCGCAACTGCGGCGCACGCTGATGACGGTCGGCCTGTTCGGCACCGCGGTCTTCTACGGCGATGGCGTGATCACGCCGGCAATCTCCGTGCTCTCCGCGGTCGAGGGCCTCGAAATCGCGGCGCCGAAGCTGCACGACTGGGTGATCCCGCTGACGCTCGTCGTGCTCACCGGCCTGTTCGCGGTGCAGCGCTTCGGCACCGGCGGCATCGGCAAGTGGTTCGGCCCGATCACGCTGATCTGGTTCGTCGTGCTGGTGCTGCTCGGCGTGCCGCACATCGCCGCGCACCCGGGCGTGCTCGTCGCCCTCAACCCGGTCTATGCGTTCTCGTTCATCGCTGCGCAGCCGCTGCTGGCCTTCGTTGCGCTCGGCGCCGTCGTGCTCGTCGTCACCGGCGGCGAAGCGCTGTACGCCGACCTCGGCCACTTCGGCAAGCTGCCGATCCGCATCGCCTGGTACGCGCTCGTCATGCCGGCGCTGGTCATCAACTACTTCGGCCAGGGCGCGCTGCTGCTGTCGCAGCCCGAGGCGATCAGCAATCCGTTCTATCTGATGGCGCCTGATTGGGCGCGCCTGCCGCTCGTGTTCCTCGCCACTGCGGCCACCGTGATCGCCTCGCAGGCGCTGATCTCGGCGGCGTTCTCGGTGACCAAACAAGCCATCCAGCTCGGCCTGCTGCCGCGCATGGCGATCCAGCACACCTCCGTGCGCGACACCGGACAAATCTACGTGCCCTTCGTCAACTGGGGCCTGTTCGTCTTCATCGTGCTGGCGGTGGTGATGTTCAAGTCATCGACCAACCTCGCTTCGGCCTACGGCATTGCGGTGACGCTGGACATGACGATCACCACCGTGATGACCTTCTTCGTGCTGCGCTACGGCTGGGGCTACCCGCTGGCACTGTGCGCGGCCGCCACCGGCTTCTTCTTCGTTATCGACGTCATGTTCTTCGCGTCGAACCTGTTGAAGCTGTTCGGCGGCGGCTGGTTCCCGATCGTCATCGGCATCTTCATGTTCACGCTGATGCTGACCTGGACGCAGGGCCGCAAGCTGCTGTCGCACAAGCTGCGCAGCGATGCCATTCCGCTGACCGATTTTCTCGACGCCGTCTTCGTCAGCCCGCCGGCGCGCGCCGACGGCACGGCCGTCTTCCTCACGTCCGAAGGCGGCATCACGCCCAACGCGCTGCTGCACAACCTGAAGCACAACAAGGTGCTGCACCAGTACAACCTGTTCGTCACCGTGCAGCAGCACGACGTGCCCTGGGTCGGCTTCGACAAGCGCGTCGAGATGGACTCGCTCGGCCACGATTGCTGGACGGTGACGCTGCACTTCGGCTTCAAGAACGAGCCCGACGTGCCCGAAGCGCTGAAGCTGCTCGAAGGCCGCGGCGTGCCGCTCGACGAGATGCAGACCAGCTATTTCCTGTCGCGCGACATCGTCATCCCGACCTTCGGCGAGGGCATGGCGATGTGGCGCGAAAAACTGTTTGCGTCGATGCACCGCAATGCGGGTGCAGCCGCGGATTTCCTGAACCTGCCGACGAATCGCGTGGTCGAGCTCGGGGCGAAGGTGGAGATTTGACGTCTTCCTCGTCGTGTCCACCGTGAACGTTCTCAACATCCACGAACGCGAGCTGCCCGCGTCGCCGCAGCAAGTCGGCGCGCTGATCGATTCGCTGTCGTCACGCGACGATGCGCTGTGGCCCAGGGCGTCGTGGCCGCGCATGGCTTTCGATCGGCCCTTGAGTGTTGGCGCCGTCGGCGGCCACGGCCCGGTGCGCTATGTCGTGCAAGCGTACGAGCCAGGACGCAGCATCCGCTTTGCCTTCACCGGTCCGCGCGGCTTCGATGGCCATCACCGCTTGGAGATCGTGCGCCCCACGGCGCAGCGCTGCGTGCTGCGGCACACGATCGACATGACGACGTACGGCGCGGCGGTGATCACCTGGCCGCTCGTCTTTCGCCCGCTGCACGACGCTTTGCTCGAAGACGCGTTGGCCGTGGCGCAGGCGGCTCTTGGTCAGACACCCGTCGTCCGGCCATGGTCGCTGTGGGTCAAGGCGCTGCGCCGGTTGCTCGTGCGCGGGCGCAACTCGCCTCAAGTCACGCCGCCGCAGACCAGCGCCAGCGAGCGCTGAAAATCTCTCCATTGCCACCGACTCGCCGACGCATGAGCGAATCACCGACCTGGCGCCACTACCTGCGCAATGCCTTGCGTTGGCAGCGTGGCCGCCAGGGCACCGGCTACGACAAGATGCTGCTGCTGACCGCGCGCTGGCCGCTGGCGTTCGACAGCTATCTGATCCGCTACCCTGAAGGCTCAGAGATCCCGCCGCACACCGACCCCGTGGCAACGGGTCGGCACTACCGGCTCAACGTCATCCTGAAGTCACCACAGCGCGGCGGTGAGTTCGTCTGCGCCACGCCGATCTTCGCCACGCGCCGCATCAAGCTGTTCCGCCCTGACGCCTGCGAGCACAGCGTGGCGCGCGTCGAGGGCGGCAGTCGCTATGTGCTGTCGATCGGCTGGGTGCTGGGCTCGCGCAGCGCCTAACCGCGCGCCTTGATCTCCGTGCCGTCGAGCGTGACCTTCTGGCCCACCGTCGGCGCGGTCGATTGGGTGACGCTGCGAAGCGAGCCGTCTTCCATGCGCACCTTGACCGCATAGAGCGTCGTCGCGCGCTGGCGCTTCTCGATCTCGTGACCGGCCATGCCGCCGCAGACGGCGCCGAGCACCGTCATCGCCTTGCGGCCGTTGCCGCCGCCGACCTGGTTGCCGACGACGCCGCCGAGCACACCGCCGGCCACGGCGCCGAGGCCGGTGCCTTCGCCTTTTTTCTCGAACGGCGTCACCGCTTCGATGACGCCGCAGGTGTTGCACACCGCCGCCAGCGGCTGTGCATGTGCCGGCTTGGCGGCCGTGGCGGTGCTGCCGCTGCCGGTGCGTTGCGGCGCTCTTTGCGCGCGCGGCGCAGGCTTCGCTTCGGCCTTCGGCTCGGGTTTTTCGGCGCCGTCATCCAGCACCGGCTTGTCGCTGTCGACCTTGCCCGGGGCCTTGTTCGGCGACGCCAGCAGCGCCTGCGCCGACACCGCGGCGGTGCGTGCTTCGGCCGCACTGGGGCCGACGGGCGCGGCCGGACGGACGGCGAGCGTGGTGGCGATCGCCGTCAGCGCGATCAGCGCGGTGGCGCCGCCGATCAGCGCCGCCGGCCGCGAGAACGACGACGAGCCGACGTGGATCGGCTGCTCGCCGAAGCCCGAGCTCTTGGCGACTTGTGTGGTGATGTTGGACATGGTGATTCCTCCGATCAAGTTCGTGATGACCGTCATTCAACGTGTTGTCGCGCGCTGCGATGGCATGCAATCGCGTCGGGATGTAAGCGCTGGCCGACAGGCGTGACACTGCTGCGCCGATTCAGACGGATCGCGCTCACCTTGTTGCAGTTGCGCGCTCGAACGTGTCGTTGCCGGCACAGTCCGTCCGTGACAGCGTTCACGGTTGCGTGCGGCCGGCGGTGATGCGATCACCGACCAAAGCCGCGCTGACGCGGCAACGAGCGCCGGCGTGCGTGAGCGTCAGCATCTCGCCGACTTTCAGCGCACCCCAGCCGTCGGCTGGCGCCGCAGAAAAACGCAGCGGCGCTGATCGTGCGCACCGAACACGTTGGCGATACTCCGGCCGTGAAGAAGTTTTTGTCCGACCTGTCTTTGTCCGCCGTGGTGGCCGGCTTCGTTGCCGTGCTCGTCGGTTTCACCAGTTCGGTGGTGATCGTCTTCGCGGCCGCGCAGGCGCTCGGCGCGACGCCCGCGCAGGCCACGTCGTGGATGTGGGCGCTCGGCCTCGGCATGGGCCTGACGTCGATCGGCTTGTCGCTGGCGACGCGCCAGCCGGTGCTGACCGCGTGGTCGACGCCGGGCGCGGCTTTGTTGGCGGGTACGAGCGGCGTGGCGATGGGCGAAGCGGTTGGCGCCTTCATCGCCTGCGGGGCGCTGATCGTCGTCGCCGGTGTGACGCGCGGCTTCGAGCGCGTGATGGACCGCATTCCGCAAGCGATTGCCGCGGCGCTGCTGGCCGGTGTGCTCGCCAAGTTCGGCATCGATGCGGCCGGCGCCACGAAGACCGCGCCTTGGCTCGTCATCGCGATGGCGCTGGCCTTTGTCTGCGGCCGCCGCTGGTGGCCGCGTTATGCGGTGCCGGGCGTGCTCGTTGTCGGCATCGCGGTCGCGGCGCTGCAAGGCCGCCTGCAGTGGAGCGCGGTCGATGCCGGCGTGGCCATGCCGGTGTGGACGACACCGTTGTTCACCTGGAGCGCGCTCGTCAGCGTGGCGCTGCCACTGTTCGTCGTCACGATGGCCTCGCAGAACCTGCCCGGTGTGGCGGCGCAGCGCGCGGCCGGCTACGCCACGCCGATCTCGCACAGCATCACCGCCACCGGCGCGGCGACCGTGCTGCTGGCGCCGTTCGGCGGCTATGCGTTCAACCTCGCCGCCATCACCGCGGCGATTGCGATGAGCCCCGAAGCGCATGCCGACCCGAGCAAGCGCTACACCGCCGCAGTGATGGCCGGCGTGTTCTATCTCGCCATCGGTTTGGCGGGCGGCGCGGTGGTGGGCGTGCTGCAAGCCTTTCCGCGCGAGTTGGTGCTGGCGGTGGCGGGGCTGGCGCTGTTGGGCACGATCGCCGGTGGTCTGGCCTCGGCGTTGCAGAGCGAAAAGCACCGCGACGCCGCGATCCTGACCTTCCTCGTCACGCTCTCGGGCGTCACCCTGCTCGGTATCGGCTCGGCGTTCTGGGGCGTCGTCGCCGGCGCCGTCGCCCTACTTGTGCAACAGTGGCGGCCGAAAGGATTCATTTGATGGACATGCTCTTCATCGCCGACGCGCTCGAACTCTTCAAGCCGTACAAGGACACCACGTTCTCGATGATGCGCGAGGCGGCGCGCCGCGGCCACACGCTGTGGGCCTGCGAGCCGCGGCAGATCGTCTGGCAGCGCGGCGGCCGCGTGACGGCACTGTCTGCACGGCAAGTGGTGCTGACGAAGGACGAGCACGACTGGTTCAGCGTGCAGCAGACACGCGATGTCGCGCTCGCCGAGACCGGCGCCGTGCTGATGCGCAAAGACCCGCCGTTCGACAGCGAGTATTTTTATGCCACGCACCTGCTGCAACAAGCCGAGCGCGAAGGCGCGCGTGTCTTCAACAAGCCGGCCGCCTTGCGCGACCACCCGGAAAAACTCGCCATCTTGGAGTTCCCGCAGTTCATCGGGCCGACGATCGTGACGCGCGATGCGGGCGCGATCCGCGCGTTCCACACCGAACAGCGCGACATCATTTTGAAACCGCTCGACGGCATGGGCGGCATGGGCATCTTCCGCGTCGGCGCCGACGGACTGAACCTCGGCTCGATCATCGAGACGTTGAACCAGCATGGCGCGGTGACGGTGATGGCGCAGAAGTACCTGACCGACATCGACAAAGGCGACAAACGCATCATCGTCATCGGCGGCGAGCCGGTGCCGTTTTGCCTGGCGCGCATTCCGCAGGGCAGCGAGATCCGCGGCAATCTGGCGGCCGGCGGCAAAGGCGTGGCGCAGAAGCTGTCGGCGCGCGACATGGAAATCGCCCGCGGCATCGGCCGTGTGCTCGCGCCGCGCGGCCTCTTGATGATGGGCATCGACGTCATCGGCGACAGCCTGACCGAGATCAACGTCACCAGCCCGACGGGGTTTCAGGAGATCAC
>JANMHY010000732.1:0-5734 GCA_031375525.1 Burkholderiales bacterium | reverse complement strand
GCTTCTTGCAAGGCATGGTGACCAAGACGGGCTTGACGCAGATCGAGCCCTTGCTCGGCGCCGAGAGCGATGTGAAGTTGCCGCCGGCCTCGGTGGACCTCGCGATCATGGTCGACGTCTATCACGAGCTGGCGTTTCCGTTCGAGGTGATGAGCAGCATCGTGCGCGCGTTGAAACCCGGCGGTCAGATCGTCTTCGTCGAATACCGCGCCGAAGATCCGAAGGTGCCGATCAAGGCGCTGCACAAGATGAGCGAGGCGCAGATCAAGCGCGAGGCCGCCGTGCACGCGCTGGTGTGGGAGCGCACCGTCGGCACGCTGCCGTGGCAGCACTGCGTGGTCTTTCGCAAGCGCTGAGCAAGCGTTCCCGAGCTACCAGCCCTCGCTGCCCGGCGCGGCGGGTGGCTGGTCTCCAGCACACGCACGGCATGGCGCGTGCGCGCGACTTCAATCTCTCCCCAACGCACGACCACCTCACGCGTCTCGGGCGCCAGACGCGGCGGGCGCGGAAAGTCCCACACCGACGTTTGGCCTGCCCCCGGCGATGGTGCAAACGGCGGCCGCTCCTGGCCACGCCAGCGCCAATGCTCGCGCGCGGATTGAACCCAGTCGGGCAGCGTTGCGATCGTCAACCTGCCCTCGCGCCAGCGCCTACAGATCGCGCACGCGCAGCGCGAACTCGGCGAGCGCGTACGTCAGAAACGGCGGTACGCAGCCGAGGTGGCTGGACGGCGACAACGTGCAATCGGCGAGGCTGATATCGGCCGCGCCGCGCGAACGCATCGCCTGCAGCGTCGTCGTCGCGCTGACGTAGGGCACCGTCTGGTCGTCGCGGCCGTGGAACAACCGCAGCGGCGCAGCGGGCGCCCAGTCGTGCACGTTGCCCAAGCGCTCGACGGCGGCGCGGTCGTCGGCCAGATAGGCGTCGAGCACCGTCGCGTCGAAGACGACGTCGGCGTCGTCGGGCAGCAAGCGCTTCAACAACTGGTCACGCACTTCGCGGCGCAGCGTCGGGTTGAGGCGGCTCAGCAGCCCCGGGTTGACCAGCGCGCCGAGCAAGGGGTTGTCTTCGCAGACACGGCGCAGCAGCTCGTCGAGCGTCACGCCGACGTGGTACGGCCCGGCGCCCGCCGCCACCGCCACCAGGCTCGCCAAGTGCGCGCCGCCGGCGCTTTGCAGTGCGCGGTGCGCAGCCACCGTGGCGTGGCCGCCCTCGGAGTAGCCGATCAGAAAGAGCTGGCCGTTGTCGGCGACCCGGTTGCGTTGTCGCCATGTGGCCGCCGCCGTCAGCAGATCGATCACCGCGGCCGCACTCGGCGTGGCCAACAGATAAGGGTGCGGCGCGCCCTTCGACGCGCCGTAGCCGACATAGTCCGCCGCCACCACGATGTAGCCGAGGGAGGCCAGCACGACGGCCGGCGCTTCGGCGGTGACGCTGTTGGTCGGCGCCTCGGCGTCCTGCTCGATCGTGCCGTGCTGGAAGGCGAGCACCGGGCTCTTCGCGCCGCCCGCTTTGACCGGCACGCTGACCAGCCCCGAGGCCACGATCGGCTGGCCTTGCGCATCGATCGTCAGATACGTCAGGCGATGGTTGACGACCTCGTAGCGAGCCGCGAGGCCGGCCGTGCGGCTGCCCGGCGCATTGATCGCGGCGTCGATGTCGGCGACGGCGATGCGGCCGAGCTGCGTTGCCGATTCGAGCCGCCCCGGCCCGCTCGGCTCGGCGGCGGCGGTTTGCGGCGGCTGGGCATCCGACGACCCGCCACCGCCGCAGGCGGCGAGCAGCATCGGCAGCAGCAACAGCAGCAACCGAAGCGGCTGGGCGAGCCAACGGCATGTCATGGCTCGATCGTACTGCGCAGCGGTGCGCTTCAACACGGTGCGGCCTTTCGTGCGGCCGTGGCGCGCTCGCGCGCGCTCGGCGTGAACTGTTGCCTCAAACGCTGGCGTGCGCAGACGTAATCTGCACGCCGGCTCGTCGCGCTGCGACAGCGCCGCATTTGTTGTTCACCTCACTCTCACGCCATGACCACGCCTGTTGTCGTTCATACCCTGCGCGCCGCCGCGCTGGCCGCTTCGCTGCTGTTGACTGCCCACGGTCGGCGCGCGCGGCAGCGGCGCCGTGGACGAGCCGTGACCGAACACGCGCTGCTGCGCCGCCGCGACGTCCTGGCCGCCTGGGCCGGCGCGTCGCTGCTGACGGCAAGCGCACGCGCCGCAGCGCCGATGTCGCCGCTCGACATCCGCGTCACCGATGCGGCCGGCAAGCCCGTCAGCGGCGCGGTCGTGTTCCTCGATTCACCGCAAGCGCGCGAGCAGGTGCGGCCGCTGGCCGGCGCCGAAGTGGCGCAGGCCGAGCGCCGCTTCGTGCCGGCGGTGAGCGTGGTCACGGTCGGCACCTCCGTCACCTTCCCGAACCTCGACACGGTGCGCCACCACGTCTATTCGTTCTCGCCGGTCAAACGCTTCGAGATCAAGCTGTACGTCGGCACGCCGACGGCGCCGGTGGTGTTCGACCAGCCGGGCATCGCCGTGCTCGGCTGCAACATCCATGACCAGATGGCGGCATGGATCGTCGTCGTCGCCACACCCTGGTTCGGCCGCACCGACGATGCCGGGCGCTGGGCTGCTGCGTCCGCGCCGCCGGGCCGCTACACGCTGCGGGCCTGGCATGCGGGCATGCCGGTGGGCGCCGCGCCGCTCGAACGGGCGCTGACGGTGGATGCCGCAGGCGCGCGCGCCGTCGTCACCTTGCCGTCCGTCAAAGCGTGATGATGATGAAGCTGCTCGCCGGTTGGCGCTTGTCCACGCGCATGGTGGTGCCGTCGCTGCTGCTGCTGCTGGCGCTGCAGGCGATCGGCCTGGCCGTTATCCGCGGCGGCGTCGATGCCAATGCGCGCAGCCAACTCGCCGAGCGGCTGGCCGTCAGCGAGCGCATCTGGTCGCGCCTGCTCGAGCAGCGCGCCGTCAAGCTCGGCCAGGGTGCCGCCCTGCTGGCCGCCGACTACGGCCTGCGCTCGGCCATCGGCAGCGCCGACGAGGAGACGATCCACACAGCGCTCGACAACCATGGCGCGCGCAACGACGCCGGGCTGACGGCGCTGCTCGACACCAACTTCGTGGTGCGCACCGTGACCCACGGCGACGACCCGGCGCTGCGCCCGGCCACCGCCGTGCTCGGCGCGATTGCGCCGCAACTGGCCAAGGACGGCGCCGCGCTGGCGATGGTCGGCACGCGGCCCTATCAGTTCGTCATGGTGCCGGTGCGGGCGCCGCTGGTGATCGCGTGGGTGGCGATGGGCTTCGAGTTGGGCAGCGGACCGATCGACGACTTGCATGCCGTCTCGGGCCTGCACGGCGTGCTGGTGGCGCAGGCCAACGCTGCGCCTGCGCAAGTGCTGCACGCCAGCCTGTCACCTGCTTTGGCCGCCGATGCACTGGCACGCATGCCAATCAGCGGCAGCGCGCAGCCGGCGTCGGAAGTAGCGCTCGGCCACGCGCCCTACCTGCTGCGCGCGGTGGCGGTGTCGTCGAGCGCGCAGGGCCGCGTGCAGTTGCTGCTCGCCGGCTCGATCGACGACGCGGTCGCGCCGTACCGCGCGCTGCAATGGACGCTGGCCTTGCTAACGCTGCTCGGCCTGGCGCTGTTCGGCGTCGGCAGCGCCTGGACCGCCGGCCATGTGACGCGGCCGTTGCGCGCGCTCGTGCAGGCCAGCGTGCGCCTGGGCGCAGGCGACTACGGCTCGCCGATCGAGCACACCGCCGAGCGCGGCGAGGTCGGCGACCTGGCGCGCGCCTTCGACCACATGCGCACCAACATCGCCGCGCAGCAGCAGGAGATCCGCCAGCTCGCCTACTGGGACCGCCTGACCGGCCTGCCCAACCGCGTGCAGTTCCGCGATGCAGTGATCGCCGCGGTGGAACGCGGCGAAGACGGCACCGGCAGCCAGCGCGAGGGCCTGGCAGTGATCATGCTCGACCTCGACCGCTTCAAGCATGTCAACGACGTGCTCGGCTATGCCTCGGGCGACCGCCTGCTGCAGGGCGTGGCCGAACGCCTGCGCAGCGCCGTCCGCGCGGGCGACACGGTGGCCCGCTTGGGCGGCGACGAGTTCGCGCTGCTGCTGCCCGAAGCCGATGCCGGCCGCGCGCAAGAGGTGGCGCAGCGCATCGGCGCCGCCTTCGAAGCGCCGCTGAACCTGGACGACCACACGATCGATCTCAGCGCCGGCCTGGGCATCGCGTTGTGGCCGGCGCATGGCCCTGATGCCGACACGCTGCTGTCGCGCGCCGAAGTGGCGATGTACGCCGCCAAGCGCCGCACCGCCGGCGCGCAGGTGTACGAGCCCTCGCTCGACAGTGCGAGTGCGCAGAACCTGTCGCTGCTGACCGAGCTGCGGCAAGCGGTTGACGAAGGCCAGTTGCGTCTGTTCCTGCAGCCCAAGGTCGATGTCGCCAGCGGCGCCTTGTGCGGCGCCGAGGCGCTGCTGCGCTGGCAGCACCCGACGCGTGGCCTCGTGCCGCCGATGGACTTCATCCCGTTTGCCGAGCAGACCGGCTTCATCCGCCAGCTCACGCTGTGGATGTTCGGCGAAGTGGCGCGGCGGCAATCGGCGCTGACGGCGATGGGCGTGGCTCGCGTTGCCATCAACCTGTCGACGCGCGACCTGCTCGACACCGAGCTGCCGGACAAGCTCGACGCGCTGCTGCTGCGCCATGGCGCGACCGCGTCGCGGCTGTGCCTGGAGATCACCGAGAGCGCGATCATGGACGACCCCGAGCGCGCCGAAACCACGTTGCAGCGCCTGGCCGAGCGCGGCTTCAAGCTGTCGATCGACGACTTCGGCACCGGGTACTCGTCGCTCGCCTACCTGAAGCGCCTGCCGGTGCATGAGCTGAAGATCGACAAGAGCTTCGTCATGGCGATGGAGCGCGACGCCAGCGACGCCAAGATCGTGCGCTCGACGGTCGATCTGGCGCATGCGCTCGGGCTGTCGGTGGTGGCCGAGGGCGTGGAGAACGCGTCGATCCTGAAGCAGTTGCAAACGCTCGGTTGCGACGATGCGCAGGGCTACCACTTCGCCAAGCCGCTGGCCTTCGACGCTTTTGGCGCGTGGGTAGCAGCGCACGCCGAGCACCACGCTGTGGCGGTGTGAGATCGCGCGCGTCAACCGCGCGTGATCATCCACTCATGCGCCGGGTCATTGCGAAAGACCCACAAGCGCTTCGGCCCAGCCATCACGTTCAGGTAGTACGAGTCGTAGCCGTGCGGCACCACCACCGGGTGGTAGCCGCGCGGCACCATGACCACGTCGTGATCCTCCACCGCCATCGACTCGTCGAGGCTGCGATCGTCGGTGTACACGCGCTGAAAGGCGAAGCCCTGCGGCGGGTTCAGGCGGTGGTAATAGGTCTCTTCGAGCTGCGTCTCGGCCGGCGGCATTTCGCTGTCGTGCTTGTGCGGCGGGTAGCTCGACGAATGGCCGGCGGGGGTGCGCACCTCGACGACGAGCAGGTGCGCCGCGGTCGGGTCGTCGTGCGGCAGCACGTCGCAGATGAAACGCGTGTTGCTGCCCTGGCCGCGTGTGCTGCGGCGCATCGACGCCGGGTCGAGGCGTTTGACCTGGCGCGGCGTGGCGTCGCAGGGCGCGCTGCACAGCGCGACTTCGGCGTTCGCCATCGCACGAATCGTGATGTGCTGATGCGGCGGCACGTACACCGCGTCGGGCGCGCGG
>JANMHY010000726.1:0-5007 GCA_031375525.1 Burkholderiales bacterium | reverse complement strand
GCCGCGGCCACGGCGACATCGAGTATGTCGTGTGCCTGCGCGAGCCAAGCCGGGCGCTGGTTGTAGAGATTCGTCAGCGTGCGCTTGGCGAGTTCTTTTTCGAAGCCGGGTTTGCTGACGATGCGGTCCGGGTACGGCGATGTGCTCATGCCCAGCGGCACGATTTCGGGCACACGCTCGGTCCACTCGGGCGGGTTGAGCCAGGCGTGGCGCAAGTCGGTCAGGCGCTTGGCGGCGCGGGCGATGGTCGCAGCGTCATCGTGCACGGCGGGCGGCAAGCCGGACGGGATCAGCGCGCCATCGTCGAGCACTTCAGTGCGCTGGTGCGCGGTGTCGGCGGGGGTGAGGCCGGCGGGGAAGGGGAAGGTCTCGAAGCAGGTAGTTGGGGTGTAGCGCGGGTCGTTGCCTTTGCCCATCCAAGTGCACATGCGAAGCGACCACAGCTCGTGCAGGGCGACTATGCAGGACGCCCAGCGTGGTGTCGTCGGCGCGCGCGATCAATGCAGTCGCATCGTCAACATAGACGCGCGGGTGAACCCACACAAACGTGCGGTACTTGGCCACACGCGGCGTAACTACGACCCGAGGCAAAGCAGACGTTGCAGCCCTGAGGTCGTCGCCTGTGCGACCGTGCAGCCACCCGTTCTCCCGTCGTGACTTGTCGCGGTTCGCATCCCGAGCCGGTTTGACCGCGCGCAAAACGTGTTGGAACGGTAGCTCGAAGATCTGTGCCTCTGATTGCGGCATCTTGCCAAAGTCAATCAACCATGATTCGCGCGGCCTTGTGGTCAGGTCCTTGGCGTTTCGCAGAGGTCGCAGGACGCGAGCATTGGAATCACCGTGCACATTGGGTTGCATGAGCCAAGCAGCGGCTGTCTCGGAGTCGATGTCGAACGTGCCGACCTTGACCGAACCCTGGAAGGCCACGCCCGCGTTTGCGGCCAAGCGGTCGACGACTGTCAGATCAACGCCGCCGGCCGTAGACATCGCGGTTAAGTCAGCACTTATCGAGGTCATGTCAAACCCGTCGAGACGCGAGACTGTGTCCTCACCGCCGAACGCCACTAAAGACACCCGTACAGCAGCGCCGTCGTTCCCCCACACCTCGTCACTCCACGCCTCGAATATTCGTGTCGTCTTGACCACGCGATCCAACACCTCGCGGTTCTTGCCTCCACGAATCGAATTCGTCGCCACCAGCCCCGCCCGCAGTAGCGCCCCCGCCTCGATCTGCGCCCTCGCCTTCTCGAACCAGTAGCAAACCAAATCGGCTCCACCCGGCACGCGGCCCTTATAGGCGTTGCGCAGCGCTTCGGTGTATTCGTCGCCGAGCTCGCTGCGCATCTTCTTGTCGCCGACGAACGGCGGGTTGCCGATCACCGCATCGGCCGTTGGCCACGGGGCTTCGACAGGCTCAGCCCGACCCTTCGATACCTCAGGGCAAACGGAGGACAACACCGCATCCCGGCACTCGATGTGATCCAGCGGCTCCAGCACCGGCTGCGTCTTGAAGCCATACCCTTTGTCGAGTCGCCATTGCAGCTCGCCGATCCATACCGTCACCCGCGCCAGCTCGGCGGCGTATTCGTTCAACTCGATGCCGAGCACGTTGTGCGGCCCGGTCACGTCGTGCTGGCGTTCGAGGCCGAGCGCTTCGGCTTCGAGATTGACCTGGTGCTCGATGTCCTTCAGCGTCTTCAGCGCCAGATAAAGAAAGTTGCCGCTGCCGCAGGCCGGGTCGAGCACACGGTAGCTCTTCAGGCGCTCGAGGTAACCGATGAAGGCGGCCTGCGCATCGCGATAAGCCTTGTCGCCATGCTTCTTGCTCTTGACCAGCGCCGCCGCAATCGCCGTCTTGCGCTCGGCCCATTCGGCCAGCAGCGGGCGCTGCACCACCGGCTCGACCAGCCGCATGATCGTTGCCGGGTCGGTGTAGTGCGCGCCGAGCTGGCTGCGCTTGGCCGGGTCCAGGCCGCGCTCGAACAGCGTGCCGAAGATGCTCGGGTCGATGGCGCTCCAGTTGAGCGCGCTCGCGGCTTTGAGCGCGGCCATGTCCGCGGCGGCCAGCGGCGGCACGTCGATCTGCGCGAACAGGCCACCGTTGAACCACGGCACCGCTTCGACGCCGAACAGGCCGCCACTGCGCATGGTCTCGAACAGCTTGGCGAGTTGATCGCGCAGGACATCGGGCGCGAGCTGCACGCCGACCAGGCGCTCGAAGAGCTTGGCCGGCAGCAGGCCCACGTCTTCGGCAAAGAAGCTGAACACGCATTGGGTCAGGAAGTGGCTGACGCGCTCGGGCGCCACACCGGCGGCGCGAAGGCGCTCTGCCGTGCCGGCAAACGTGCGCGCGGCTTCTTCGGTGATCTCGCGGTTGCTGCGCTTGGGCTTGAAGGCGTCGGGCTCGGTCCACAAAGCGCGCAGGCGCTGCTGCACCTCGGGCCGCGTGATGTCTTCGAGGGCGAAGGCGTGACGCTCGCTCGGCGTGCCGGTGAAATGCGTGTGCACTTCGATGCGCAGCCGGTCACTGACCACCAGCAGCGGCGGGCTCTCGAGCGGCAGCGCGTACATGAGGAGCTGGCGCAAGGCGGCGTCGAGGCTGCGACTCGGCTTCTTCATTTCCCAAGCGAAGTGGTCCTTGAACCAGACATCGGCCCAACCATCGATGCGGCCTGCCGCGCTGTCGGTCTTGGTGACGCCGCGCTCGAAGCAGTAACGCTCGGGGTTGTCGGGCTCGGCGACACCGAGCACGCGGCACAGATCGATGAAGTGGGCTTGTGCGCCGGCGCGTTCGGTGAGATCGGCCGCGGGGCCGCCGGGGCCCCATTTGCGCACGAAGTCTTGGGCTTGCATCGCGGCGGATTTCAACACGGGCGGTGCGATGATCACGGCATGATGACCCTCGGCCGTGCCCTGGCCCTCTACAGCGCCGCCCTGATCGCGCTGCTCGCGCTGTCCGGCTACAAGCCGTTCGACCTGGCAACCTGGGTCATGGAAGTCGCGCCGGTCGTGGTCGTGCTCGTCGTGCTCTGGGCCTCGCACCGCCGCTTCCCGCTGACACCGCTACTCTATGCGCTGATTTTCGTCCACGCCGTGGTGCTGATGCTCGGCGGCCACTACAGCTACGCGCGCGTGCCGCTCGGCGACTGGATGCGCGAGTGGTTTCATCTCTCGCGCAACCCCTACGACGGCATCGGCCACTTCGCGCAAGGTTTCATCCCCGCAATCGCGGCGCGCGAGCTGCTGTTGCGCCATACGAAGCTCGAGCGCGGCGGCTGGCTGTTCGTCATCGTGACCGCGGTCTGCCTGGCCATCAGCGCGCTTTATGAACTCATCGAGTGGGGCGTCGCCATCGCCCTCGGCCAGGGCGCTGAGGAGTTCCTAGGCACGCAGGGCGATCCGTGGGACACGCAGAAGGACATGGCGCTGGCATGGATCGGTGCGATGGTGGCGCAGCTTCTGCTCGCGCGCTGGCACGACCAGCAGCTTGCGGCATTGCCCCGATAACGCCATGGCGCAAATCACCCTCGATGCCCTGCGCCGCCACGCCGTCGCGCGCAGCCTGTTCAAACCCACCACGCTGCCACGCGCGATCAGCAAGCTCGGTTTCGTGCAGGCCGATCCGATCCGCGCGCCAGCGCGGGCGCAGGACCTGACGCTGCGCCACCGCGTCGCCGACTACCGCGCGGGCGACCTCGAAGCGCGCTACCCCAAGCTCGCCATCGAAGAAGACTTCTTCGTCAACTACGGCTTCGTGTCGCGCGATCTGCACCGCCTGATGCACCCGCGCACGACGCGCACGGTGTGGCCGAAGTCGCGCTGGACCAAGGCGCACGCGGTGCTGGCCTTCGTGCGCGAGCGCGGCGTCGTCCACCCGCGCGAGGTCGATGCGCAGTTCCAGCACGGCAAATCGCAAAACTGGTTCGGCGGATCGAGCAACGCCAGCACACAACTGCTCGACGGCATGCACTACCGCGGCCTGCTGCGCGTGGCGCGGCGCGAAGGCGGCACGCGCTGTTATGCGGCGCGCGATGTGCATGACGCTGCGCCCGATGTGGCGGCCGCGATGGACGCGCTGGTCGATGTGATCGTCGCCAAGTACGCGCCGCTGCCCGCAGCATCGCTGTCGCAGCTGATCATGCATTTGCGCGCCGCCGCGCCGCAGTGGGGAGATGCGCGCCAGGTGGCGCTGGCGCGCGCCAAGGCGCGATTGCCGCATGCGGTGATCGACGGCGTCACCTGGTACTGGCCCGAGGGCGAGAACCCGGCATCGAAACGGCACGCACCCGACGGCGCAGTACGCCTGCTCGCGCCCTTCGATCCGATCGTCTGGGACCGCCGCCGCTTCGAGCTGCTGTGGGGCTGGGCCTACCGCTTCGAGGCCTACACGCCGGCGCCCAAGCGCGTGCGCGGTTACTACGCGCTGCCGCTGTTGTGGCGCGACGAAGTCATCGGCTGGGGCAACCTTGCGTGGCGCGACGGCGTGCTGGACGCGCAACTCGGTTATGTGTGCGGCAAGGCGCCGCGCGGTGCAGCGTTCCGGCGCGCGCTCGACGACGAGTTGGGTCGCATCGAGGCGTTCCTGCAGCCGCGCTGACGGACTTGCACCAGAACGCGAGTGGCTCAGAATGCCGTCGCAGCAACTTCAGCCTGCGGAGGTGCGCGATGACAACGCAGAAACTCTGGGCCGGCGCCAGCGGCTACGCCTTCAAGGAGTGGAAGGGCAGCTTCTATCCCGAGAAGATCAAACCGGAAGAGATGCTCGCGTACTACGCCGAGCGCCTGCCCTCGGTGGAGATCAACAACACCTTCTATCAGATGCCGAAGGTCGAGGTGCTGGAGCGGTGGGCGCAGGCGACGCCCGATGCCTTTCGCTTTTCTATCAAGGCATCCAAGCGCATCACGCACGTCGCGCGGCTGGCGGCCGACGCTGCGGCCGATTCGGTGGCCTATCTCTACAAGAACCTGGCCGCGCTCGGCGCCAAGCGCGGGCCGGTGCTGTTTCAA
>JANMHY010000690.1:0-2628 GCA_031375525.1 Burkholderiales bacterium | reverse complement strand
CACGCGCGGCCGCCCCATCTGGGTTTCGAGCTGGCGGATGGCGCGCGTGGCGGCGTGGCCGTCCATGCCGGGCATCTGCACGTCCATGAAGATCACGTCGTAGTGCGTGCGCCGCCATTGATCGACGGCGCTCTGGCCGTTGGGCGCGACGTCGATCTTGCAGCCGGCGCCGGCGAGCATCGACTCGACCAGATAGACGTTGACCTCGTTGTCCTCGGCCAGCAGCACGGCCAGTGGCGCGCCGGCGGGGCGCTCGGACAAGCTCGCGGCGGCCGGTGCGGCCGGCAGATCCGGCAACTCCGCCGCCGGCATCGGCAGCCGCAACCAGAACGTCGTGCCGCTGCCCGGTGTGCTGGTGACGGCGATGCTGCCGTTCATCAGCTCGACCAGGCTGCGCGTGATCGACAGGCCCAGGCCGGTGCCGCCGAAGGCGCGCGTGACGCTGCCGTCGGCCTGCGTGAACGGCTCGAAAATCGTCTCCAGCTTGCTCGGTGCGATGCCGATGCCGGTGTCGGCGACGGCAAAGCACAGTGTGTCGCCGTCTTCGCGCGTGACCGACAGCGTGACGCTGCCGGCCGGCGTGAACTTGATGGCGTTGCCGAGCAGGTTGGTCAGCGTCTGCGCCAGGCGTGTCGCGTCGCCGCGGACGACGGCCGGCACGTCGCCTGCGATCTCGAGCTGCAGCGCCAGCCCTTTCTCTCGCGCGCGCGGCGCCAGCAGCGTGATGCGCTCGTCGAGCAAGGCGCGCAGGCGCAGCGGCTCGCTGTGCAGATCGAGCCGGCCGGCTTCGATCTTCGACAGGTCGAGCAGGTCGTTGATGAGCTCGAACAGCGATTGCCCCGAGCTGCGAAAGACCTCGACATGCCGCTTCTGCTCCGGCGTCAGCGGTGTCTCGGCCAACAGCTCGGCGATGCCGAGCAGCGCGTTCATCGGCGTGCGGATCTCGTGGCTGACGTTGGCCAGGAACTGGCTCTTGGCGCGGCTGGCTTCGGAGGCCACCGCGCGCTCGTAGTCGAGCCGGCGCTGCGTGGCCACCATCGCCAGCTGGTGTGCCAGCAAGGCCAGTGCCGCGCCGGCGAGCAGGATCGCCAGCGGCGGCGCCCAATACGTCTGCGCCTGGCCCCACGTCGCCCATGCCCAGCCGGCGGCGACGACGGCGGCCACGCCGAGCAGGGCTTCGGCCGCATCGCGCGCCGGACGCGCGCGGCCACGGCGCCAGGTCAGCAGCGCCGGCACCAGCGCCAGCGCCATCAACGCGCCTTCGGTGCGCCACGACGGCGGCGCGACGATCTCGCCGTCGCGCAGCGCGGCATAGGTCTGGGCCAGCAGCGAGGTGCCGCTGACCTGGCCGGTCGGTACCAGCACCGCGTCGCCGAGCAGCGCACTGCTGCCGATGAAGACGACGCGGCCACGCACCTGGGCATCGAGCGTGTGCCCGCCGGCATCGCCCAGCGCAGTGCGCGCCAGCACGTCGAAGGGCAGCACCGGCGCCATGCGGCCGGGCAACAGCGCCGGCACCGCAATCCGTCCCTGCGCATCGACAGGCCAATTGGCCACAGCGCCGACGGGCGCCGTGGCCTGCCACACCGCCAGCGCGAACGACGGCCAGCGCACGCCCTCGGCTTCGTGCCAGAGCGAGGTCCGGCGCAGGCGGCCGTCGTCGTCGAGCGGGTCGGTGATGACGCCGATGCGCGGCGCCTGATCCGGCGCCGGCCACAGGCTGCGCACCGGCCACGCCAGCTCGGGCCAGCTCTGCGCCGGCAGCGCGTTATCGGCCGCGGACTTCGGCGCGCGGTGGGCCACCGCCGCTTCGCTTCCGGACGGCACGCCGTGCAGCGCCGGCCCGCGCAGGCCTGCGGCGGCCAGCACCACCGGCGCGCCGTCGCGGGCCAGCGCGCGCGACAAGGCGCGGTCGCCGTTGCCGGGCTCGGAAAGCAGCAGATCGATCGCGATCGCCCGCGCGCCGGCGTCGCGCAGCGTCTCGATGGCCAGCGCATAGACGTCGCGCGGGTACGGCCAGGCGCCCAGGCGCGGCTGCAGCGCGCGCAGCGAGGCGTCGTCGATGTCGATGACGAGCACGCCCTGCACCGGCTGCGGCGCGGCGGCCCAGCGCGACTGCGCATCGACGAAAGGGCGCGACAAGCCTTCGTGCAGCGGCAGCGCGGCCAGCATGAGCCCGGCCAGCAGCGCGCCGACGGGCACCCACCAGAGCGACGTGAGACGGCGTTCGGCGTTCAAGCTCACAGCAAGAACAGCACTGCGGGCACCAGCAGCCACCACCACGGCGACGACGGCACCTCGATCTGCTGGGCCTGGCCGAAGGGGCCGGCGAAGCCGTCGGCGTCGATCGTCTTGACG
Source organism: Burkholderiales bacterium (assembly GCA_031375525.1). Classification (GTDB taxonomy): domain Bacteria; phylum Pseudomonadota; class Gammaproteobacteria; order Burkholderiales; family Burkholderiaceae_C; genus CADEEN01. Next base: position 270 of record JANMHY010000690.1, on the reverse strand, counting down.
CGCAGGTAGTAGGTGCCGGACGGCGGGTCGCGCAGCAGCAGTTGCGGCTCGGCCACCGTGTCGTCGCTGACCATTTGCGCAAAGCCAGCGTCGCGCGCCAGCTGAACCTGCCAGCGCGTGCCGGCGGGGCCGCTGCCCGGCCAGCGCAACAACAAGCCGTCGTCGTTCTTCTGCGGCTCGGCGGGCGGCGGCGCGGCCGGCGGCTCGATTCGGGTGAAGCTGTGCGCGTCGGAGAACGGGCCCTGGTCGCCGCTGGCCAGAATGCTGGCG
>JANMHY010000681.1:0-8047 GCA_031375525.1 Burkholderiales bacterium | reverse complement strand
TACCTCGGCATGATCAACGAGGTGCCGATGACCTTGATCGGCAAGCCGACGCTGCCGGCCAACAACTACGCCGAGCTGGCGAAGTGGATCGACGCCAACAAGGGCAAGATCAATCTCGCCAATGCGGGCCTCGGCTCGGCGTCGCACCTGTGCGGCCTGCTGTTCCAGCAGGCGGTCAAGACCGACATGACGACCGTGCCGTACAAGGGCACGGCGCCGGCCATGACCGACCTGCTCGGCGGCCAGGTCGATCTGATGTGCGACCAGACCACCAACACCACGCAGCAGATCGAGGGCGGCAAGGTCAAGGCCTTTGCGGTGACGACGATGAAGCCGCTGACGATACCGGCGCTGGCCAAGCTGCCGACGCTCGACGCGTCGGGCCTGAAGGGCTTCAGCGTCGCCATCTGGCACGGCCTGTACGCGCCCAAGGGCACACCGAAGGCGGCGCAGGACAAGATCAATGCGGCGTTGGTGGCAGCGCTGAAAGACCCCGAATTCATCAAGCGCCAGGAAGCACTCGGCGCCGTCGTCATCACCGACGCGCGCGTGTCGCCGGCCGAGCACAAGAAGTTCGTCGAGGCCGAGATCAACAAGTGGGGGCCGGCGATCAAGGCCGCGGGTCAATACGCGGACTAGCTGGACGCTTCGCTGAAATTGACAGGGCTGCCTTCGGCACCCTGTCCACTTACTTGATTTGAATCGGGATGGTCACCGGTCCGTCGTTGACGAGGTACACCTGCATGTCGGCGCCGAACTCGCCGCAGGCGACTTGCGGGTGCAGTTCGCGCGCGCGATCGACCACCCTCTGGTAGAGCGCCTGACCGAGTGACGGCGGCGCGGCGCCGATGAAGCTCGGCCGGTTGCCGCCGCTCGTGTCGGCTGCCAGCGTGAACTGCGAGACGATCAGCAAGCCGCCCTGCACATCCTGCACGCTGCGGTTCATCTTGCCGGCATCGTCGGCGAAGACACGCAACTTGAGCAGCTTGGCCACCAGCTTGTCGGCGACCGCTTCGTCGTCCAGCGGCTCAGCGCAGACGAACACCAGCAGGCCGTGACCGATCTCGCCGACGCGCACGTTGGCGACATCGACATGCGCGCCACGCACGCGTTGTACCAACGCAATCAAAGCGTCACCTCCGCGTTGTCGTCGAAATGCGCTTCGACATCCATCGGCAGCAACTGGATCGTCGCCCGCAGGCCCGGCACCGCCGCCATCAGCGCCTGCTCGACCGAGCTGCGCAGCGCCGCGGCACGTTGCAGCGACCAGCTCGGTGGCATGTGCATGTGCAGATCGACGAAGAGGCGCTGGCCGGCACGGCGCGAGTTGATGTGATCGAAGCGCAGCGTCGTCGGATGCTCGAAGCTCTTCAGCACCTCGTCGATCTGCTGCTGCGCTTGCGGGTCGAGCGCGCTGTCCATCAAGCCGTCGGCCGAGCGGCGCACGAGCGAAAAACCCTCGCGCGCGACATTGCCAGCCACCGCGATGGCGATCACCGGGTCGAGCCACAGCCAGCCGGTGGCCGCGGCGGCGAGCAGGCCGAGGACGACGCCGGCCGACGTCCAGACATCGGTGAACAGATGCCGCGCATCGGCTTCGAGCGCCATCGAGCGGTGCTCGCGCGCCTTCTCCAGCATTGCCCAGGCCAGCGCGCCGTTCATTGCCGAGCTGACCACCGACAGCATCAGGCCGAGCGACAGGCGCTCCAGCGGTTGCGGCGCGAGCAGGCGGTTGATCGCAGCCCAGATGATCGCCAGCGCGGCGATGAAGATCAGCACGCCTTCGAAGCCGCTCGAAAAATACTCGGCCTTGTGGTGGCCAAAAGGGTGGTCCTCGTCCGGCGGCCGTGCAGCCACGATGACCATCCACAACGCGAACGTCGCACCGGCCAGGTTGACCACCGACTCCATCGCGTCGGACAGCAGGCCCACGGAATTGGTGAGCCACCAGGCGCCCGTCTTCAGCGCGATGGTGGCCACCGCCACCGCGATCGACAGCTTGAGGTAGCTGCTGACCTGCATCGCTATTGCAGCGTCACGCGCGCGAACTTGCGCTTGCCGACTTGCACGACAACCGTGCCCGCGCCGACCTTCAGCGCCTTGTCGCTGACCACCGCGCCGTCGATGCGCACGCCGCCCTGCTCGATCATGCGCATCGCCTCGCTGGTCGAAGGCACGAGCCCGGCTTGCTTGAGCAGGTTGCCGATAGCCAGCGGCGCGCCGCTCATCGTCAGCTCGGCGATGTCGTCCGGCACGCCGCCCTTCGAGCGGTTGATGAAATCCTGCTCGGCGGCGTCGGCCGCAGCGGCGCTGTGAAAACGGGTGACGATTTCCTTGGCCAGCATGACCTTGGCGTCCTTCGGGTTGCGGCCCTGTTCGACATCGACCTTCAGCGCCGCGATCTCGCCTTCGGGGCGCCACGACAGCAGCAGGTACCAGCGCCACATCAGCTCGTCGCTGATCGACAGCAGCTTGGCGAACATCGTGTTCGCCGGCTCGGTGATGCCAACATAGTTGTTCTTCGACTTCGACATCTTGTCCACGCCGTCGGTGCCTTCGAGGAGCGGCATCGTCAGGATGCACTGCGGCTCCTGGCCGGCGTCGATCTGCAAGTGGCGTCCCATCAGCAGGTTGAACTTCTGGTCGGTGCCGCCGAGTTCCAAGTCGCTCTTCAGCGCCACCGAGTCGTAGCCCTGCATCAGCGGGTAGAGGAACTCGTGCACGCTGATCGGCGTGCCGGCGGCAAAGCGCTTCGAAAAATCGTCGCGCTCCATCATCCGCGCCACGGTGTATTTGGCTGCCAACTGAATCATGCCGCGCGCGCCGAGCGGGTCGCTCCACTCGCTGTTGTGGCGGACTTCGGCCTTGCTCATGTCGAGCACGAGGCCGATCTGCTCGAGGTAAGTCTGCGCGTTGGCAGCGATCTGCTCGCGCGTCAGCGGCGGGCGCGTGCTGTTGCGGCCGGAAGGGTCGCCGATCATCGACGTGAAGTCGCCGATCAGCGGGATCACGGTGTGGCCGAGGTCCTGCAACTGGCGCATCTTGGTGAAGACGACGCTGTGGCCGAGGTGCAGGTCCGGCGCCGTCGGGTCGAGGCCGAACTTGATGCGCAGCGGCACGCCCGTTGCTGCCGAGCGCGCCAGCTTGGCCAGCCATTCGCCTTCGGGCAGCAGCTCTTCGCAGCCGCGCAGGCTCGTCGCCATGGCGTCGCGCACGGCGGGCGTGACAGGGTAAGTGGGTTTGGCGTCTGTCACGTTCGCTGACATGGTCTGAGTGGCTTGCGGGGGTTTCTCACGGGCTCGCCACTGAGGCCGCCCCATAGAATTGGGTCACGTTTGTTGCGGTTGCGCCTGGGGACATGCCGCTGCAAACGAAGCATCGATCTTAAGGGGGCATCCATCAGCGCCCTCATGTCAGCCTTCCAGCCTTTCAGCGGGGCCTCGAGCGGCCTGCATCCGAGAGTCAAGCCGTTGGGACCGTTCGCACAGACCACCATCGCTGCACAGGGCTTCGTGACCCGGCATCACCGCGCCCTCGTCGGCGCCGCAGCCGTGTTGCTGGCCGGTGTCGGCGTCGCTGCCTTCGCCGTTGCGCCGCTGGCGCCCGACGCGGCATCGCTGCCGCAGCGGGTCATCACCGAAACCGTGTTCGCCGAGCCGGCCGAGCCGCAGCTCGAAGCGTTGGCGGCCCATCGCGTCGACTTGTTCGTGAGCGACAGCACCCGCGCCGGCGATTCGCTGGCGTCGGTGCTGCGCCGGCTGGGCGTCAGCGACGCCGCCGCCATCGCCGCCCTGCGCAACGAGTCTGCGGTGCAGCGCCTGTTCGACGGCCGCGGTGGCCGCAGCGTGCAAGTGCGCACGCGTGCCGACGGCACGCTGCAGGAGCTGGTGGCTCGCGCGCCCGCCCGCGCGGCCGAGCAACTGACCACGCACTTCACGCGCCTGGTCGTCAGCCGCAATGCCGAGGGCACGCTCACCGTGCGCGAAGAAAGCGCGGCGCTGCAATCTCAAGTCAAACTCGCCAGCGGCACGATCAAGAGTTCGCTGTTCGCCGCCAGCGACGAAGCCCGCGTGCCCGATGCGATCGCCATCCAGATGGCCGAGATCTTCGCCGCCGACATCGACATGCACCGCGAGCTGCGCCGCGGCGACACCTTCAGCGTCGTCTATGAATCGATGACGGCCGACGGCGAAGCGATCGGCTGGGGCCAGAGCACCGGCCGCGTGCTCGCCGCCGATTTCGTCAATGCCGGCAAGACGCACCAGGCGGTCTGGTACCGCGGCAGCGATGGCCGCGGTGCGTACTTCGATCTAGCCGGGCAGAGCAAGAAGCGCGCATTCCTCGCCAGCCCGATGGAGTTCTCGCGCGTCACCTCGGGCTTCGCGATGCGCTTTCACCCGATCCACCAGACCTGGCGCCGCCATCTCGGCGTGGACTACGCGGCGCCCACCGGCACGCCGGTGCGCAGCGTCGGCGACGGCGTGGTCGAGTTCGCCGGCCAGCAGAACGGCTACGGCAACGTCGTCAAGGTCAGGCACACCAATGACCGCAGCACGCTGTATGCGCACCTGTCGCGCATCGACGCCAGACTGGGCCAGCGCGTCGAGCAAGGCGCGCGCATCGGCGCGGTCGGCTCCACCGGCTGGTCCACCGGCCCGCACCTGCACTTCGAGTTCCGCGTCAACGGCGAGCACCAGGACCCACTGCGCGTCGCCAAGGCCAGCGAAACGCTGACGCTGCCGCCAGCATCGAAGGCCGAGTTTGCGGCCCTGACCCGATCGCTGCAGGCCCAACTCGACGTCGCCGACACCCTGCTCGGCGCCCGCGGCCGCGCTGAGTAAACCGGTGCGCTACATCGGCCTCATGTCGGGCACCTCGCTCGACGGTGTCGATGGCGTGCTGGTCGATATCGGCGCCGATGGCGGCTTGAAGCTGCGCGGCCATCGCCATGAAGCCTTCGTCGGTTCGCTGCGCGACGAGTTGTTGGCGCTCAACACCCCCGGCAACGACGAATTGCACCGCGCCGCGATCGCTGCGCAAGGCGTCGCCCACGCCTATGCGTCGGTCGTCAACGCGCTGCTGTTCGACAGCGGTACGGTCGCGCGCGAGGTGCGGGCGATCGGCGCGCATGGGCAAACCGTGCGCCACCGGCCCGAGGCCGGCTACACGACACAACTGCTCAATGGCGCGCTGCTGGCCGAGCTGACGGGCATCGACGTCGTCTGCGACCTGCGCAGCCGCGATGTCGCCGCCGGCGGGCAAGGCGCGCCGCTGGCGCCGGGTTTTCATGCCGCAGTCTTCGGCCATACCAAGGAAACGCGCGCCGTGCTCAACCTCGGCGGCATCTCGAACCTGACGCTGCTTGTGCCCGACAAGGCGGTGATCGGTTTCGACTGCGGTCCCGCCAACGCGCTGCTCGACGGCTGGTGCCAGCGCCACTTGCAGCAGCCTTTCGATGCCGACGGACAGTGGGCGGCCAGCGGCCGAGTCGACCAGCCGCTGCTCGCCGCACTGCTCGCCGAGCCCTACTTCGACCTGCCGCCGCCGAAGAGCACCGGGCGCGACCTGTTTCACATGGCGTGGCTCGATGCCCGGGTCGCCGACGTCGCGGCGGCCGATGTGCAGGCGACGTTGGCGGCGCTCACTGTCGAGTCGGTGGCACGCGATCTCGATCGGCATGCGCCGCAAACCTCGGCCCTCTTCGTCTGCGGCGGCGGTGCGCGCAACGCGCATGTGATACGCGGCTTTGCGCAACGCCTGCCGCGCGTGCGCGTCGGCACGACGGATGAACTCGGCGTGCCGGTCGATCAGGTCGAAGGCGCGGCGTTCGCGTGGCTCGCACACCGCTTCCTGGAACGCCAGCCCGGCAACCTTGCCGAAGTCACCGGAGCGCGGGGCCCGCGGCTGCTCGGCGCTTTGTACCCAGCCGAATGACAAAGGCCGCCCGAGGCGGCCTTTGTCGAAGTCGAGAAGCTGGCGCTACGCTGAAAAGCTCGAGCCGCAGCCGCAGGTGCTGGTCGCGTTCGGATTCTTGATCACGAACTGCGCACCTTGCAGATCTTCCTTGTAGTCGATCTCGGCGCCCATCAGGTACTGCAGGCTCATGGCGTCGATCAGCAGCGTGACGCCGTTCTTGGTCATCGGCGTGTCGTCCTCGTTGACGATTTCGTCGAAGGTGAATCCATACTGGAAACCCGAGCAGCCGCCGCCTTGAACGAAGACGCGCAGCTTCAGATCCGGGTTGCCTTCTTCATCGACAAGCTGCTTGACCTTCTCGGCCGCACTGTCGGTGAAGACCAGCGGCAGAGGCATCTCGCCGGTGGCGGGGGTCAGGGGTTCGGCAATGGCGTTCATGGTGTCAGTCCTTGCTCAGTCTCACATTTGGCTGGCAGCGGCCAATTTCAAGGCCGGCCGCTCTTCGCTCGGCTTGATCGTTCGCACCTCGCCGTCGATGCCGGCACCCTGGTGCATCTCGATCGTACCGTAACGCACATCGCCCTCAATGCGCGCCTTGGGCTGCAACTCCAGCAGGCCATCGCATTCGACAGGGCCGACGACGCTCCCGTTGATGATCACATGGCCGCCCTTGACCTTCCCGTGGACACGGGCTTTCTCGCTGATGACGAGCAGGGTGTTGTGGCCCTCACCGACCGCCGTGACGTCGCCATGGACCTCGCCGTCGATGCGCAGACCTTCTTCGAACCGGACTTCGCCGTGAACGACGGTGCCCTCGCCGATCAGGCTGCGGATGGGGGGCTGCTTCTTCGAAAATAGCTTCATGGCGGGCATCCTGGTTTCACAACTTGACCGTCTGGCTGGCGCGCACACCGCCGCTGCCGTCGAGCACACGAACCTGAACACTTTTTACCACGGCGGTGTCTGGGTGGTCGAGCATGCCTTCGACGCGCGCGTACTGTTTGAGCGCTAGTGCACGCTGTGCTGGTTGCGGTGTGAAGGTCCAGGGCTTGCCGTCGAGAGTGCCGGCCAGCTGGAACTCGTAGCGGCCCTTGAATTCGGCCGGCGAGCGGCCGCTTTGCATCACCAGCAACTGATATCGCAGCTGCCCCGGCTGAATCGGTTCTGCCTGCAGCGCGCGCACCGCCAGCCCGTCACCGGCGGTCGGCAGCAGGCGCTCGAAAAAGCCGAGGTCGGCCTTCAAGGCCAGGATCTCGGCTTCGGACTGGCGCAACTGCTGGCTCAGGCGGTCTTGTGTCACGCGTTCGGTCTTGAGCAGGCTGTCGGCCGTATTGGCGATCGACTGCGCGCGCTCGCGCTCGGCGCGCAGCGTTTCGAGCTCACTGCGCAATTGCGCGACCTCTTCCTTGCTGGTGCGCTCCAGGCCGGCGATCTCCTTGCCGAACTCGAACGCCCACAAGGCCAGCGACGCCGAGAAACCGAAAGCAATGGCCAGCACCACCCAGCGCAGCGGCCACGGCATGTGGCTGCGGATGGCCACGCGCGGGGCGCTGATCGACAGGCGGCGGCGAAAGAGTTTCCAGCGCATAAGCAGAAACGAACGAGGCCGCGATCTTGCGGCCTCGAAGCGTTCTTGTCAGCAGTACAAAGTCAGCGTTTGCTGAATTGCTTGCGGCGGCGCGCGCCGTGCAGGCCGACTTTCTTGCGCTCGACCTCGCGCGCATCACGCGTCACGAAGCCGGCCTGCGACAGGGGAGGCTTCAACGCCGCGTCGTAGTCGATCAGCGCGCGCGTGATGCCGTGGCGCACCGCGCCGGCCTGGCCGGACTCGCCGCCGCCGTGCACGTTGACCTTGATGTCGAAGGCCGCATCATTGTTCGTCAGCATCAGCGGCTGCTTGACGACCATGATCGAAGTCTGGCGGCCGAAGTACTCTTGTACCGGCTTGCCGTTAACCAGGATCTGGCCGCTGCCTTTTTTGATGAAGACACGCGCCACCGACGACTTGCGCCGGCCGGTGCCGTAATTCCAGTTGCCGATCATCGTCGTTCCTTAAAGTGCCAGCGCTTTGGGCTGCTGGGCAGTGTGGGGGTGCGACGCGCCGGCGTACACCTTCATCTTTTTGACCATC
>JANMHY010000215.1:0-2408 GCA_031375525.1 Burkholderiales bacterium | reverse complement strand
CGCTCCCTCCGCCACCTGCCGGTGGCTTCGCTCAAGCCGCCAGGCGCTGCTCCAGCAACACGTCCTGAATCCACACGCCCGACTGCGTCATCAGATCGTGGCGAGGCTGCTCATGGCGCAGTCCGATCGCCACGCGGCCCGTCCACCAGACGGTCTTGCCGTTGCCCGGGAAAGTCAGCGGTCCGGTGTAGCCCGCCGGCACTTCGATCGGCAGCGCTTCGCGGTTCAAGACGATGCTCTCGAAACTCTTCATGGTCTGCTCCCAACAATTGTGCGGCTCATGGTGGGCCAGGCGTTTTGTAAGCGCACTGCCGCACTTCGGTGGGTTCGTTGCCGAACCGCGTCGAAATCCCCGGAAGCGAACGCCCGCAGACCAGGGCGTTTGTATCGCCGGGTCGCGCTGATCCCCGTGGCGGTGCTGATTTCTGATCGGCGAATGAGAAAACGCCCGCGGCTGCGGGCGTCTTCAAAGGCCACGGCCGAAGTGGCCGCGGGTTGACGTCGATCAGTGGTGCTTCAACGAACGACCGCAATCTGGTCGCGCTTGTCGCCCTTGTAGGTGTACAGCGTCAGCGCGCCGTTCTTGATGTCGCCCTTCTCGTCGAACGAGATGATGCCCGTCACGCCCTTGTAGCCGCTGGTCTTGGCCAGCACCGGCAGATAGACCTTCGGGTCGGCAGAGCCGGCCTTGACCATCGCATCGACCATGACGTTCAGCGCGTCATAGACGTACGGCGCATAGACCTTGACGTCGTCGTTGTACTTCTTTTTGTAGGCGGCGTAGAACTCGTCCATCGACTTCTTGGCTTCGCCTTCGACACCACCGGCTTCGGCGCAGACCACCTGGCCGTCGGCCATCGTGCCTGCGGCGAGCTTGGGCAGCTCGGACGAGCAGATGCCGTCGCCGCCGACGAACTTGGCGTTGATGCCGAGCTGCTTCATCTGGCGCAGCATCGGGCCGGCCACCGCGTCCATGCCGCCGAAGAACACGACGTCGGGGTTCTTGGCCTTGATGGAGGTCAAGATGGCGGTGAAGTCCGTTGCCTTGTCGTTGGTGAACTCGCGCGCAACGGTGGCGCCGCCGGCGCCCTTGACGCCTTTTTCGAACTCGTCGGCCACGCCTTGGCCGTAGGCCGTGCGGTCGTCGATGACGGCAATGCTCTTGCCCTTGAGTTGCGTCACGGCGTACTTGCCGAGCGTGCCGCCCAAGTGCACGTCATCGGCGACGACGCGGAACGTGGTCTTGTAGCCGTTGCGGGTGAACTTGGGGTTGGTGGCCGAGGGGCTGATCTGCGGCACGCCGGCGTCGCTGTAGATCTTCGACGCCGGAATCGACGTGCCCGAGTTCAGGTGGCCGATAACGCCGTTGACCTTGCTGTCGACCAGCTTTTGCGCGGCCGCGGTGCCCTGCTTCGGGTCACCGCCATCGTCTTCAGCCAGCAGTTCGAACTTGGCCTTCTTGCCGCCGATCATCACGCCCTTGGCGTTCAGCGCTTCGATGGCCATGCGGGCGCCGTTTTCGTTGTCCTTGCCCAGGTGCGCAATGGCACCGCTGGTCGGGCCGACGTGGCCGATCTTGACGACCATGTCTTGGGCGCTGGCCGTGCCGGCGAGGAGCACGGCGGCAGCGACGATCGGGAGCATCTTGATTCGCATGAGGAAAAACCTCCAGTGAGGATGTGAAAGACGTTAATGGAATACCTGAGTCAACTCAGCGGGCAAGACGATACTGCAAAAGGCACCACCGCCCGCATCGGGTATCTGCCTAAGCACGTTGGGTGCCATGCGCCTGGGCTTGACCGATGACGGGCTAACGCCGCCCTCGCCTGCCCGGATGACCCCGCAGGACTAGGTGCTTTCGCTCGGTCTGCACCGGCGAGCGAAAGGGGAGCCCGCGGCTACAGTCTGGTGCATGCACCTGCCCCCGACGCGCGCGCTCTTCGGCATCGCCGTTGTTGCCGCGCTGGCCGGCTGCGCCGGCGACTCGCCGACGGCCACCCCGGCGCGCACGCCGGAGAGCATCCAGGCCGCAATCCAGGCCTTGATCCCGCCGAACGTGACCCAGCGCGCGGCCTGGGCGGTCGATCTGCAGCTCGTCTTCGCAGCGCTGAAGCTCGAGCCGTCGCGCAGCAACGTCTGCGCGGTGATCGCCGTCACCGAGCAGGAATCGACCTTCAATGCCGACCCGCCGGTGCCCAACCTGCCGAAGATCGCGCGCGAGGAAATCCTGCGCCGCGCCGAACGCCTGGGTGTGCCGGCGCTGGCGGTGAACCTGGCGCTGCAGTTGCGCTCGCCGGACGGACGCAGTTATGACGAACGCCTCGATGCCGTGAAGACCGAGCGCGAGTTGAGCCTGATGTACGAACAGTTCATCGAAGAGGTGCCGCTCGGCCAGCGCCTCTTCGCGC
>JANMHY010000659.1:0-2266 GCA_031375525.1 Burkholderiales bacterium | reverse complement strand
GCAATGCAATGACCGACCCGTCCTTGCAACAAGACTTTGCAGAAGACGTGGTGCTGTTGAAGCTGGTCGGCATGAACCCGATCGTCGTCCACGGCGGCGGGCCGCAGATCGACGAGGCACTGACGCGCCTCGGCAAGAAAGGCACCTTCATCCAGGGCATGCGCGTCACGGACGCCGAGACGATGGAAGTCGTCGAGTGGGTGCTCGCCGGCCAGGTGCAGCAAGACATCGTCGGCCTGATCAACTCGGTCGGCGGCAAGGCGGTGGGACTGACCGGGCGCGACGGCGGCCTGATCCGCGCCCACAAACTGAAGATGGCCGACAAGGACGACCCGAAGAAGATGCACGACGTCGGCCAGGTCGGCGAGATCACCGGCATCGACCCGAGCGTCGTCAAGGCCTTGCAGGACGACCAGTTCATTCCCGTCATCAGCCCGATCGGCTTCGGCGACGAGGGCGAGAGCTACAACATCAACGCCGACCTGGTGGCTTCGAAACTCGCCACCGTGCTGCGCGCCGAGAAGCTGATGATGCTGACCAACACGCCGGGCGTGCTCGACAAGGAAGGCAAGCTGCTGACTGATCTCTCCGCGCGGCGCATCGACGAGTTGTTCGCCGATGGCACGATCTCCGGCGGCATGCTGCCCAAGATTGCCGGTGCGTTGGATGCCGCGAAGAGCGGCGTCAACGCGGTGCACATCATCGACGGCCGCGTGCCGCACGCGATGCTGCTGGAGATCCTCACGGATCAGGCCTACGGCACCATGATCCGCTCGCATTGAGCGTTGATGAGTTCTGAGCCACACCCGCAAAGCAATGTGCCGGCTTGCGCCGGCACATCTGCAATCCCAAGAAAGAGACCTTCTTCTTACTTGGCTGTGGCGCCAATCAGGCGCGCTTCTTTCATCTGAGCCGGCGTCAGGCTGTCGGTCGAGACGACCTTCAGCGAGCCTTCGGCCGTGCCGGTCTTCGGCGCGTCGGCGTCGAGCGACGGGCTGACCGATTCGGGCAGCACGTACATCGCGCCCGTCACCGGGTCAACGGCGAGCATGCCGATCAGGCCGCCGAACAGGATGTTGCCGATGTACCAGCCGCTCATCGAGCCGCTGATCGTCATTTCCTTCGCTGCGAAACCGGCCTTCGCGTACTTGATCGTGTACGACTCGGACTTGAAGTAGCCGGCGCCGCGCTTCAACGTCAGCGTCACCGGCGTCACGCCGGCGTGGATCTTCTCGCCGGCCCTGTTGGTCACCGATACGTCGGCGCCATCGGGCACGCTGTTGATCGTGACGGCTTGCGTCGGGCCATTGAAGATGCTGGCGCAGCCGGTCAAGGCGAAGGCGGCGATGGATGTGGCGATGACTTTCTTCATTTCCCTCTTCCTCTGCGATGTTGGATGGAGTCGAGCGCTGCACATGAAGCGCAACGGCAGGCAGATTGCCATTGCAAGCCCGCGTTCAATCTGGGTGAGTCGCAGCGCGTGAGAACTTGCCGCGAACGACGCCACTCTTTTCGGCTGGCGCGGCACCGATGCAGCCGCGGCACAACGACGGTACGCGAGCAATGCGGCTCAGCCGCCCGACTTGCCCAGCCCGTTCTCGCGCCCCATCACGATCGCTGCGAGCCGCGCTCGCAGCGATCGAAGCCTTCCTGCCGGCCGGCGGCGATCAGGCGGCCTTCTTCGACCGGCACGCGTGCGTCGCGCGTGCTGTGCAGGACGCCAAGCGGCTCATCATCTCGGCCTCTTCCATCTGCTGTGGCGTGCTGCCGCGGATCAGACGGCCGCGCGCATAACCGCCGTGCAGCACGAGGTGCGTCACGCGCTGCGGGTGCTTGACGGCGTAGGCAATCGCAATCGACGCGCCTTGCGACAGGCCGAGCAGCGCAAAGCGCTCGGCGCCGGTGGCATCAACCACGGTTTCGAGGTCACGCACCCAACTGTCGAAGGTGAGCTCGGGCACTTCCCAGTCGGAGAGGCCGCAGCCGCGTTCGTCGTAGCGCACGAGCTGCCAGCGCGGCGACAGCTCCTACAGCAGGTGCCGCCAGACCGGGCTTTCGTCCGCTGACGCGCGTCGGCGCGCGACAGTCCTCCCTATGCCCGCTCGTTTGTTTGTTCTTCGCGACCGCCTGCGGCCGCTGTTTTGCGTCGGCGTCGCGGGTTTCGCGCTCGTCGCTGCTGCCGTCTGCGTGCTGGCGCCCGCGGCGCTGACGCCGCTGTTCGGCACGCCCTGGCCGCCGCGCCGACACCAAGCCTGGCGATGTGAGC
>JANMHY010000214.1:0-3563 GCA_031375525.1 Burkholderiales bacterium | reverse complement strand
GCGCTGTTCACGACCGACCCGGCGCAGCGCATTCGCCTGCAACAGGCCGCGCTGGCGATGCTGCTGATGGCCGCGTCGGCCGGCGTCTTCGTCTATGCCGCGCGGGTGGCCGGCACGGCGCCGGCGTATGTCATCGTCTGGACGCTGGTCTCGCTGGGCGGTCTGGTGGCCATGTTCGTGGCCATCCGCAGCGGCTGGTCGCGGCGCTTTGCCGACCCGTCGCTGACGCTGCCGCAGATGCTGTTCGCCATCACCAGCGGCGCCGCGGCCTACGCGATGGCCGGCCCGGTGCGCGGGGCGACGTTCGCGGTGCTGATGGTGATCCTGATGTTCGGCATGTTCCAGCTGCGGCCGCGCGCGGTCGGCGGCGTCAGCCTGTACGCGCTCGTGGTGTTCGGCGCGGTCATGGGCTGGCAGGCTGTGCAGAACCCGCAGGTCTTTGCGCCGGCCGTCGAGGCCGGCCACTTCCTGATGCTGGTGGCCATGCTGCCGGCGGTGTCGATGTTGTCGTCGCGTCTGGCACGGCTGCGCGAGCGCAGCCGGCGGCAGCGCCACGACATTGCGCAAGCGCTGGCGCGCATCCAGGAGCTGGCCACGCGCGACGAGCTGACCGGCCTGGTCAACCGCCGCCACATGAGCCACTTGCTCGAACGCGAGCGCCAGCGCGGCGTGCGCTCGGGCCGCGGGTTTTCATTGGCGATGGTCGATATCGATCACTTCAAGGGCGTCAACGACCACTACGGCCACCCCGTCGGCGACGAGGTGCTGCGCACCTTTGCGCATCACGCGCCGCAAGCCTTGCGCGGCACCGACGTGGTCTCGCGCTGGGGCGGCGAGGAGTTCGTGCTGCTGCTGCCCGAGGCGGCGCTGTCGGCGGCGCGCATCGGCGTCGAGCGCCTGCGCGGGCGCATCGCCGCGACGCCGATGGCGCATCTGTCGGGCGTGCCGATCCGCGTCACCGTGTCGGTCGGCCTGACGGAACACATCGCCGGCGAGTCGGTGACGCAGACCTTGGAGCGCGCCGACCGCGCGCTCTACGAAGCCAAGGCCCAGGGCCGCAACCGGACCGTCGTCGCGTGAATCTGCGGGCCGAGCGCTGGGCCGCTCCCAAGCCGGCCCGCATCCCCTTGTATGGTTCTTATTGGGGGCATTGATGTTGATCCATAGTGGTCGAGCGCGGTGGAGCTTGTGGGCGAAGGCCAGCGCGGTGGGCGACGGCGCAGCCGTTGTCCACGGCAAGCTGGCCGGTGCGGCGCCAGCCGCATCGTCCACGAATCCACGGCGCCCGTGGGCCGATTGGTGCGGCAGTGGTTTTGCGAGTACATGCACAGCCCGTCTCCCCTCAGAGCCTCGAGCTCGTCCCCGAGCAGTTGGGCGTGCATGTGCTTGCGTTCGTCGCCAAGCCCGAACAGTTACCCGAACGTACTTCGCATGTTGCAAGGATGGGATATGACGAACGCTATTCGTGAAGCCGCCATCGATGCGCGGCCCGTGGACTACATCGGCATCGACATGGCCAAGGCCCACTTCGAGTGGGGCGTGCACGGCGAGCGATCGAGCCGCAGCGCAACCAACGAGCCGGTCGGCTTCGAGGCCTTGGTGGCCGAGTTGGGCCAGCGCCGTATCGGCCTGATCGTGATCGTGGCCACCGGCGGGCTGGAGCACGCGCTGGCGGGCCTGTTGTTGCAGTTGGGTTTGCCCGTGGCGGTGGTCAACCCGCGCTCGGCGCGCGAGTTCGCCCGCAGCATGGGCCACCTGGCCAAGACCGACGCCATCGATGCGCTGGCCTTGGCGCACTACGCGCACACCCTGGCCCACAAGGCCAATCAGGCCGGGGTCCTGCTGAGTGCGCTGCCGGCGCACCTCGAAGCCCTGCAAGCCATGGTGCTGCGCCGCAAGCAGCTCATCGATATGCGCACGGTCGAGACCAATCGTCGTGGCGGCCCGATGCGGGTTCTGCGCCAGAGCATCGATGCGGTGATCAAGACCTTGAACGAGCAAATTGAGGCCCTGGACCATGATATCGGCGCGCATCTGGACGAGCACTTCAAGGAGTTGAACGAGCGCTTCGAAGGCATCAAGGGTGTTGGGCCCAACACCTGTGCCGCGGTCGTGGCCTTCATGCCCGAGCTGGGTCGCATCACGGGTGCGCGCGCGGCCAAACTGGCCGGCCTGGCACCCTTGAACAACGACTCGGGCAATTCGCGCGGCAAACGCAGCATCTGGGGTGGCCGCGCCATCGTGCGTTGCGCGCTGTACATGGCCACCCTCAGCGCGGTGCGCTTCAACCCCGTCATCCGCGTCTTCTACCTGCGCTTGCTGGCAGCAGGCAAACCCAAAAAGGTCGCCCTCACCGCCTGCTCGCACAAACTGCTGCGCATCCTCAACGCAATGGCGCGCACCGGCAAGTCCTCGAGCAGTGAGCTTCATGCCGCAAACGCTTGACACGAAACACAGTTGCTCGGGGGATCGGATGCGGTACTCCGCAGCCGAGGGGCCAACATGAACCCGAGGCACCTGTTGTTGGCGCTGTTGGTCGTCGCCATCTGGGGCACCAACTTCGTCGTCATCAAAGCGGCGCTGGCGACCTTGCCGCCGTTGCTGTTCGCCGCGCTGCGCTTCACGCTGGCCTTCGTGCCCGCCGCGCTGTTCGTCGCCAGGCCCCATGTGCCGTGGCGCACTTTGGCCGCCTACGGCACGCAGATCGGCGCCGGCCAGTTCGGGCTGATGTTCATCGCCATGCGCGCCGACATCACGCCGGGCTTGGCGTCGCTGGTGATCCAGACGCAGGTCTTCTTCACGATCGGTTTGGCGATGCTGTTCCACCGCGAACGCTTGAAGTGCGTGCAGATCATTGCGCTGGCGCTGGCGGCCGTGGGACTCGTGGTGATTGCGTGGCACACCGATGCCGCGACGACGCCGCTCGGCCTGGCGCTCGTGCTCGCCGCGGCGTTGTGCTGGGCAGGCGGCAACACCGTGGCGCAGCGCGCCGGCAAGGTGCCGATTCTCGGCTTCATGGTCTGGTCGAGTTTGTTCGCCGTGCCGCCGCTGCTGGCGTTGTCGCTGCTGATCGAAGGGCCTGCCGCCATGGCACAAGGGCTCACGCGGGCAGGCTGGGGCACTTGGGCGGCGGTGCTGTGGCAGGCGGTGGGCAACACGCTGTTCGGCTACGGCGCGTGGGCCTGGTTGATGGCGCGCTACCCGGCGGCCACTGTGTCGCCGATGGCGCTGTTGGTGCCGGTGTTCGGCATGGGCGCGTCGGCGCTGTTGTTGGCCGAAGCGCTGCCGGCGTGGAAGCTGGGTGCGACGGCGCTGGTGATCGGCGGGCTGGCGTTGAATCTGCTCTGGCCAAAATTCAACGCGGCCACAAAACCCAAAGTTTGAGCGGCTGCTTCATGCGCCCGGCTTGCGCTTCGGCGCGCTCGCCCCAGCCCCAGAAGTAGTCGGCGCGCACGGCGCCGGTGATGGCGCTGCCGGTGTCTTGCGCCATCACCAAGCGGCGCAGCGGTGTCGAGGTCAGCGGCTCGGTGGTGTCGAGCCAGACCGGCGTGCCCAGCGGAATG
>JANMHY010000212.1:0-2801 GCA_031375525.1 Burkholderiales bacterium | reverse complement strand
AACAGCGAGACCTGTGCGGCGTCGAACGCCAGCCCGACCTGATCGCCGCGTTGCGCCGGCACGTCCACGCCGAGCTTGGCGCGCAGCGTGGCGCCTTGCGCGGTGGTGCAGGTGACGATCTGGCTGGTGCCGAGGTACTCGGTGCCGAGCACTTCGGCGCGCAGCTTCGATGCCGGCGACAGCCGCACATGCTCGGGCCGCACGCCGAACAGCAGCGACGACGTGGCGGACGTGTCTTCGCGCAGCGCGGGAATCTGCAACACCGCGTCGCCGATGCGCACATGATCGGCGCCGCTGACGTAGCCGCCATCCGCGGGCAGAAAATTCATCGCCGGCGAGCCGATGAAGTCGGCGACGAAAACACTGGCCGGCCGGTCATAGACCTCCTGCGGCGGGCCGAGCTGTTCGATCACGCCCTGGTTCATGATCGCGATCGTGTCGGCCATCGCCATCGCTTCCAACTGGTCGTGCGTGACATACACGGTGGTGGCGTGCAGACGGTCGTGCAGCGCGCGCAACTCCTGGCACATCAACTCGCGGAACTCCGAGTCGAGCGCGCCGAGCGGCTCGTCCATCATGAACGCCATCGGGTGGCGCACGATGGCGCGGCCCAACGCCACGCGCTGCCGGTCGCCGCTCGACAGGCCAGAAACGGGTTTGTCGAGCAGCTCGGTGATGCGCAGCGTGCGCGCCGCTTCCGCCACGCGCTGTTTGATCTCGGCTGCGGGCATACCCTGGCTGACGAGCGGAAAGGCGATGTTCTTGCGCACGTTCAAATGCGGGTAGAGCGCGAAGAGCTGGAAGACGAAAGCTATGTCGCGGGCCGAAGCGCGCTTGAAGGTCACGTCTTCGTTGCCGAGAAAAATCTCGCCCGAGGTCGGCAACTCGAGCCCGGCGATCATGCGCAGCGTCGTCGTCTTGCCGCAGCCCGAGGGCCCGAGCAGGCAGAAGAACTCGCCGTCACGCACGGTGAAGCTCGAGTCCTTCACGGCAACGAAGTCGGCGAAGGCCTTGTGCAGGTTTTGAACGCGGATTTCGGCCATGTCAGTGCACACGCTCCCTCCCCCTGCAAGGGGGAGGGCTGGGGTGGGGGTAAGGAGCCTCGCCCACGGAAATGCTCAGGCCAACACGCGACCCCCATCCCAACCTTCCCCCTTTCAGGGGGAAGGAGTCATGCGGAGTACCAAACGGAGTGCGCGTCATTTCAGTTTGGAAATTTCGAGACGATCGTGAACATCGCGACGCCTGCGAGCGTGACGACGAAGGAGTACGTGAACAGCACCAGCGCGAACGGTTGCAGCATCATGAAGATACCCAGCGCGATGACGATGCACGCCGTCATCTCCATCCGCCCGCGCCTCAACCATTTCGGCCATGCCTTCATTTGCGCACCGCCCCGAACGTGATGCCGCGCAGAAGGTGCTTTCTCAGCAGCACCGTGAACACCAGGATCGGGATCAGAAAGAGCATCGTGCCCGCAGCCACCGCCGGCCAGTCCTGCCCGCCCTCGCCGATGATGATCGGGATGAACGGCGGCGCGGTCTGCGCCTCGCCGCTCGTCAGCAGCACCGCGAACGCGTATTCGTTCCAGGCGAAGATCAGGCAGAAGATCGCAGTGGCGACGATGCCGGTCGTGGCCTGCGGCAGCACCACTTTGCGAAACGCCTGCAAGCGCGTGTAGCCATCGACCATCGCCGCTTCTTCGTACTCACGCGGGATCTCGTCGATGAAGCCCTTCAACAACCACACCGCGAGCGAAACGTTGACCGCGCTGTAGAGCAGGATCATGCCGAGCTTCGTATCCGACAAGCCGAGCTCGCGGTACATCAGGTAGATCGGAATCGCCACCGCGATCGGCGGCATCATGCGCGTGGACAAGATGAAGAACATCAGGTCATCTTTGCCCGGCACCTTGAAACGCGAGAACGCATACGCCGCCATCACCCCGAGCCCGACCGACAGGATCGTCGAGCCCACGGCAATGATCAGCGAGTTGGCAAAACGCGGCAGGTAGTTGGAACGGCTGACCACCACCATGCTGTTGGCGCGCGCGCTGCGCTCGCAGGCGTTGTCGGCCGGCGGCAGGCTCTTGATGTACTCGGCGGTCTGCCGAGAACGCGTCGTGAAGAGGTTGCAGTAGCCCTCGATCGACGGTTCGAACACGACCTTCGGCGGGTAGCTGATCGAATCGGGCGGGCTCTTGATGCTGGTGAGAAAGATCCACACCAGCGGCACGAGTGTGATCAGCGCGTAGAGCACGACGAGCGTCATCGCCACGCGTTTGGCGGCGGCGGTCGGTTCGACGACCGAAAGTGCGGTTGAAATGCCTTTCATCTGTTCTTCACCGCGTTGAGTGCCTTGACGTAAATTTTAGCGAGGCCGAACACCGCCACAAACAGGATGATCGCCAGCGCCGACGAGTAGCCGGTGCGCCACTTCTCGAAGGCCTCGCGCTTCAACGTGATCGACACCACCTCGGTCGTCGAGCCCGGCCCGCCGTTGGTGAGCAGGTTCACCAGGTCGAACATCTTGAAGTTTTCGATGCCGCGGAACAGCACGGCGAGCATGACGAAGGGCAGCACCATCGGCAGCGTGATGCTCCAGAACTGGCGCCACGGCGAAGCCCGGTCCACCTCGGCAGCTTCGTAGATGTAGTCGGGGATGCTGCGCAAACCGGCCAGGCAGATCAACATCACATAGGGCGTCCACATCCAGGTATCGACGATGACGATCGCCCACGGCGCCAACTTCACCGAGCCGAGCATCTCGAAGCTCGACGGCGGGATGCCGGTGAAGAAGCT